>JAURWH010000197.1 GCA_030655055.1 bacterium | reverse complement strand
CTGCCAAGTACATCCAGCAGAGCATCTGGGATATGAAGGCCTCGGCTTTTGCCATGGATCTGGGAGTTTCGGCCAAGACTGGTCTCCGGGGTCTGCGGGTAGCCGCTGCCCTGCTGAACTTTGGCACCAATGTCCAGTATTCCGGAGGCCAATTGGTTGACGTTTTCAACTATTATGGTTATGGTGACGGCCCGCAGCAGGTTCAAAGCTTTGAGTACATAACTAATTCTTCGCCCCTGCCGCTTTCGTACCGCTTGGGTTTGGGCTATGATGTTATCGATGGCCCTTCGCATAAACTTACCGGGGCTTTTGATTACGTCCATCCCAATGACGGCAGTGAAAAACAGAATTTAGGAATGGAATACGGATTCAACAAAATGCTGTTTGCCCGGGCCGGTTTGCGAATTGACATTGACGCCAGGGATGATGACAATGCCTATAGTCCTACTTTAGGGTTGGGTGTCAATTATGGTTTTGGAATGTTGAAAACCAAGATTGACTATGCCTTTGCCGATTATGGACCGTTAAGCACTGTTCATCGCATTGCTTTAGCCTTGGCTTTTTAACCAATCAAATCCATCCTTTTAAATAACTGGGCGGCTTGGTTGTGGAGAAACAATGGGTATAAAAAATAAATTGCCGTCCCCAAGGGTGGATATAATAATTAGTTTTGGCGCACTATTTTTGTTGTTCTTTGAAAATATTTGTTTTGGCAGCCAATGGACCATGATGTTTTATATGGCTGCCGACAACGATTTATCTGGCCAGGCTCAGATAGACATCAAAGAACTGCAGAAAATCTCCGGCCAACCGGGGGTTGACATAATAGTTCAAATTGATTCCCCTTCAGGAGCGTTCCGCTACAAAGTATTGCCACAGGGAACCAGCATCCTGGCAAGTCTGGGACAGAGCAATAGCGGATCTCCGGATGCTTTGGCCGACTTTGGCAGTTGGGCGGTGAAAACGTACCCCGCCCAGAAATATCTGCTGGCTCTGTGGGACCACGGTAGTGGTTGGAGCAAATATTCAAAATACGTTGGGTACGACCAGCATTTAAATGATTATTTGAATGTCGCTGGAGGTGAGTTAAGGTCTGCCGTGGCAGAGATAAGTTCTGCTGCCGGGCAGCCATTGGAAATAATCGTATTTGATGCCTGTTTGATGCAAATGGCTGAAGTCCTTATGGAACTTGAAGGAATGTGCCGTTATGCCGTAGGATCGGAAGCCCCTTTCCCGGTGGAGGGTATGCCATATGATCAAGCTTGGAAAAAGATAGATGGAAATACTCCGGCCGAAAGCTTGGTGGTAAGGTTAGTGAATTCCTGTAGCGTTTATGATAACCTGGGGTATCAGGTGACCTGCTCTGCTGTCGACATTAAAAGGTTGTCAGCCGCATCGCAAAATCTAAAGTCATTAGCAGGACCCCTTAAACGACTGCCGGTTTCGGCCTTCATCAGTTCCTCTGCCATCCCGGATTCTGCAGTACCGGACTCTGTCTCCTGCTTTTTTTCGTGGTACAGCTACGACTTGTCTACGATGCTTGATTTTATTGGGAATAGAATACCGGATCCGGAAAAAACCTTGGTTTTAGATGCCAGTCGTCAGTTTAAAAACAGTGTGCTGATACAGTCAATTTCTGGGAATGACTACCAAAATGCCAGTGGTGTGGCTGCATGGTATCCCAAAGGTAAAAATAATTTTGAAAGCGGGATAGAGTCTTATAATAACTTAAAATGGACAGGCCTTTCAGGGTGGGATAAAATACTTGACCAGTTGATTTTTCAGAAAGATATCACTGCTCCGGTTCCGCAAAAGGTTAAAATGAATCAAACGGCTATGGGGGGGAGGCTTGCTTGGGAAACCGGTTATGAGCCCTCTGGAATTGAGTTGTACCAGGTTCGGCACAGTAAAGCTCTGATTATTGATTTTTTTGATCAGGCCGGAACATCGGATACTTCCAATTGGACAAGAACAGGATTTGTTATAATTCCCAAGGCTGACGGAGATACTGCCTATTATTCAATTAGTGGCCAAATGACCTCAAAAAAAGCGATCCAGTTTGATTCCTCCGGCAATATTGGATTTGACACTGAGGGGATAAATGGATTTGTGGTTTTAGAGTCAAGCAGCGACAGTAGCACCGGATGGGATACCTTGGGAATTTGGAATTATTTTGGTGAAGCTCAAAATAAATATTGCTCATCCAAAATTAAAAACACAACCGCTAACATTAGAATAAGTTGGAATACATCTCATTCAGGCTGGTTATATATTGATGACATCAAAGTCTGCCATCCAGATTTTGATAAAACAGTAAAAATCAATAACACCTTCGTTCCCAGCTTTACCTTAAGCAGCCTGTCCGGCTTGAATGGATTTTACCAGATTAGAGTGATCGATAGTCTGAAAAATATTAGTTCCTGGAGTAAAGAGACATTTTACCGTTCAGATACCGATATATTAAGGGCTTGGCCCAATCCTTTTAAAAGGAATATATATATATCGTTTTTGCCTTCAAAGGAGAGTGTGACGGAGGTTAAGATATTCAACATTCTGGGTCAATATGTGGACCGGATGTCTTTGCTGGAAAAAGGAAACAACAATGGGAAAGAAGAACGTTTATATTTATGGGAGCCAAAGGTATCAATAGCAGAAGGTGTATATATCGCCCGATTGGACTCAAACACGGGTATCCGGTTGGTTAAAATGATATTTATAAGATAATAAATAATACATTAAAAACAATAAACCATTTAGGAGGGATACAAAAATGTTCCGCAAATTGTTTCCGTGGGCTATGGCTGCGCTCATTGTAGTTTTAGCGATAGCTGGCTGCAGTAAAAAGCCGACCGATTACGAGAAAACAGTTCCTGTTAATTATGCTCCCAGCGGTATGACCGCCTTTCCGGACACGAACAATGTCGTCATTAAATGGACACTTAATGCCGAGGCCGAGTCCCAGAGCGGTTTTGGCGGGTATTATGTTTATTGCACTTCCCGTTACTTAACAGGATATCAAAGTGCTTCGGATTCCATTGTTGGTTTAGCCCAGCTTCCAGCCGAAAGCCTTCAATATTTTCAAGTTCCCGGCTGCCCGTTTCCCAAAGGAGTTGATTCTGTTGTGGTAACGGTTGATCCCACCGATGGAAAAGCCCTGGTAAAAGGAACCAAATATTATTTTTATGTCCGTTCCCTGGTAGACGGCCAGCTTAGCTGGGCTGGCAACTGGGTGATGAGTTGTCCTCGGCCCATAGGCTACGGCACCATCTATGCCTACGACCTTACCGACCTAACGAACGGAAAGGCCTGCGGTTTTGCCTTTAAGGATAAAAATGGTCTTTTAAATCCTACCACATACACAATGCCGACACTCTCTTGGAAGATCACCTATGTTGATAGCACTCCTCTTAATGATATAATTCCTGGGCCGGTGCGAACAACCTATTCCAAACGTTTTGTAGCGGAAGACGAACTAAACCCGCTAGATAGCCTGATTGCACGTGGCCTTCGTACAACCAGCCCAGCAGACACCTCCGTTACCGGGTTCGTGGAATGGGATTCCTTGCATACAAATTTTAAAACTGTGTGGAAGACCAAACCCGGAGTGGATACCCTTTACCCGTTGGGGATTAAGGCTTTCGATATTGTAAAGCAAGTCAAATATGACCTTGGATCTGTCACTAATAATGCAACCTTGCTCAACAATATTGACTTGGTTTTAGAAAGAGTTGCCGGCACAACCAACCAGGTAAGATTGGCCTGTCCCCTTGTTATTTCAAACATCCCATCATCTTCGGCCTGGAGCAAAGGCCGGGAAACGTTTATTCAGGATTTTCCATCAGGATATGATGCTTCTATACCGGATGTCTTTAGCGTTACCTCCTATGGTGTTGTTTTGACTTTAGGCGAAACCGGAAATGTCTATCAGGTTAATGTAAAGGGCAATGCAATTAATGCTGCCAATAATTACGCAAAAATAAAAATTGACAGCGTGGTCACTTCCGGCAATACCATCAAGGTCTGTTTCAACTATGCTTACCAGGCGGCAATTGGAATCAAGAACTTCTAGGAAGTAATAATAAAATGTCAAAGCCAGCCTGCCAAGTATTGGCAGGCTGGCTTTGACATTTGTATGTATAAACAAGTATCTTCAAGTTATTTCGGATTCTCATAATATTTGTATTGACGGTATTAACCGTTATTTGGTAAACTTATGTGTTAAGGGCATAAACTATGTCCAACTGCCAGGCTTAATAACTTACTGAGCAATAAAAATGTATCTTTCACGGCTGGAAATATTCGGGTTTAAATCATTCCCCCAGAAGATCACGATAGAAGCGGGATCGGGGGTCACTGCCATCGTGGGGCCCAACGGCTGCGGCAAGACCAATGTGGTGGACGCCATTCGATGGTGCCTGGGCGAGCAAAGCACCAAGACCCTGCGTTCGGAGAAGATGGAGGACGTCATCTTCAACGGCACCAAGGGCGAGAAGCCGCTTTCCATGGCGGAGGTCAGCCTGATCTTCTCCAACGAGGACGGGCAGCTGGCGGTGGAGTACAACGAGGTCTCGATAACCAGGCGGCTGTTCCGCTCCGGTGAAAGCGAATATCTGATGAACAACCGCACCTGCCGGCTGAAGGACATCACCGACCTGTTTTTAAACACCGGGCTGGGGGCCGACAGCTACTCGATGATAGAGCCCCGGATGATCGAGACCATCCTGTCGGAGGACCGTACCACCCGCCGCAGCCTGTTCGAAGAGGCGGCCGGGGTGGCCAAGTACCGCCAGCAGAAAAAGACGGCCGAGCGCCGGCTGGAATCCACCAACGAGGACCTGCTGCGCCTCCAGGATATAGTGGAGGAAGTGGAGAAAAAACTGCGGTCGCTAAAACGCCAGTCCAGCAAGGCCAAGGTCTACGACCGCTTTCTGCAGGACCTGAAGGAGCTGGACCTGAAACTGGCGGCCTGGGACCATCTGCGGCTGAGCCGGGAACAGGAAAAAATGACCGCCCAGATCAAGGTATTGCAGCAACGGCGGGGCGAAATGCAGCAGCAGCTGGATGAGCAGGAACATTCCATAGGCCGGGCCCGGGAATGCCTGGAGCAGAACGAGGAGCAGATCACCGAAGTCCAGAACCGGATCGGGCTGGTATCGGAAGAGATACAGAAAATTGAGAACCGGCTGGCGGTGATCCGGGAAAGGCGGTCCGGACTGGAACAGGCCATGCAGCGCCGGGAGGGCGAGATCAAGGCCCTGCTGACGGCCATTAACCGGCTGGAGGCCCGTTCCAAGGAACATCAAAGCACCCAGGAGCAGACCTCCGTCTCCTTGGCTTCCATGACCGAACAGGTCAAGGGCCGGGAGGCCGAACTGCTGCGGCTAGAGTCCAGCCTAACCTCGGCCAAGCTGGCCCTGGGCGAGGCCCGCCACGAGCTGATGGAGGCCCTTAAAAAGGAATCCGAGGGCAAGGAGCAGATCGCCATACTGTTAAGCCGCCAGGAAAGCGCCACCAGGGAATCGGCCAAGCTTTCTGATGAACAGAAAGCCCTGCAGCAGGAGATAGAGCAAAGGGCCCAAAAACTTTCGGGGCTGATAGAACAGGTGGCGGTGGAACGCAAGGCACTGGAAGTGCTGGCCGAGGAAAGAAGCCGCCTGAGGCTTAAGTCCAAGGAGGCCCAGGACGAACTGCTGCTTTTGAACAACCAGCTGGCCCAGAACGGCTCCTTCCTATCGGGCCTGGAGAAGGAGCAGGAGCTGCTGGCCGGCCTTAATAAGCGCTATGAAGGCTACGGCCAGGGGGCCCAGCACCTGCTGTCGCAAAAGAATGAACTGGGCGCAGAGATATACCCCCTGGCTGAGCTGATACAGGTGGAGCCGGGTTACCAGCAGGCCATAGAGGCCGCCCTGGGCGAAAAACTGCAGTGGCTGGTGGTTACCGATCTCCAGGCCATGAAGCGGGCCGGGCAAATGCTTAAGGACGCCAAGGCCGGCAAGGCCACCCTGCTCCCGGCCGCGTCCTTTGCGGCCGGCTCCGGGGCCAATACGGAGAAAATATCAGGAACCAGGGGCTGGGCCGCCGATTTTATAAAATGCCCTACTCAATACCTTCCCCTGATCGCCGGCCTGCTGGATAAGACCGCCATAGTGGACAATGATACGGATATTTTCACATTGGGCCGGGAAAATCCAGGGCTGACCCTGGTAAGCCTGGAGGGGGAGAAGCTGGACCGGACCGGAGCCTTATACACCGGCGGTATGCCCCAGGGACAATTCGGGCTGCTGGAAAGGAACCAGCGGATAGAGCAGCTGGGAGTGGAGATCTCCGCCTCCCGCCAGGAGATGCAGACCAAGACCGCTCAGATCCAGTCCCTGCGGGCCAAGTCGGCCGACCTGGCCAAACGGTCCGAAGAAGTGGACCGGGAGACCGAGAAGCATCAGAAGATGCTGCTGGATTCGGAACGGATGCAGGCCGGACTGGCCGCCGATGAAGAACGGAGCCGCCAGCGGATAGGGGAGGTCTCCGTTCTGCTGGAAACGGTTTTGGCCGGAAGCGACCAGCTGGGCCGGGAGCTGAACGCCCTGCAGGATGGTTTCCTGGAATCCAGCGAAAACAACAAGGACGAAAGCCAGCTTTTGACCCTGAGGGAACAGGAGGTTCAGGGTCTGGAACAGGATCGGACCCAGAAGGCCGCCGAAGTGAACGCCCAGAAACTGGAACTCTCCGAGCTGAACGCCCGGGCCGAGGGGATCCGGCGGGAGCTGGAGGAGACCGAGAGCCGCAAGAACGAATCGCTGGAGCGGATCCAGGACCTGAGGGCCGAAGACGAAAACAGCTTTGGCAGCATGGCCCAGCTGCAGCAGGAGGCGGAATCGCTCAATGTGGAGCTGGAAAAACAATCTTCCCTGCGCAAGTCCGCCATGTCGCAGAGGGAGGAATTCCAAAAGCAAAGCCAAAGATCGCTGTCCGACCTGAAGAACGCCGAAGAGGGCATGCACAAGGTGCGGAGGGAGCACGAAGACCTGCAGCAGCAGCTTTCCCAGTCCCAGATAGACCTGGGCTCGCTGAACAACGAATACGACAACCTGGCCCAGAGGATGCAGGCCGAATACCAGACCGAGCTGGCCGGGCTGCCGCAGCCGGAAGAGTTTGACGAGAACGCCGCCCGCACCCGGACCGAAGACCTGAAGTTAAAACTCAAGAAACTGGGGCCGATCAATTTTGCGGCCTTTGAGGAGCTGAATGCCGAGGAGGAACGCTACGGGTTCCTGTCCAAACAGCGGGAAGACCTTTTGACGGCCAAGCAGGACCTGATGACCTCCATCACCAAGATCGACGAGACCGCCCGGGCCATGTTCCTGGAGACGCTGGAAGGGATCAAGAAGGGCTTCGTCCAGATATTCCAGCGGCTGTTCATCGGGGGCGAGGCCGAGATCCGGCTGACCGGCAGCGAGGATCCGCTGGAGGCCGAGATCGAGATCCTGGCCACTCCCGAAGGCAAGAGCATGAAATCCATCACCCTGCTCTCGGGCGGCGAGAAGACCCTGACCGCCACCGCCCTGCTGTTCGGCATCTACCTGGTGAAGCCGGCCCCCTTCTGCGTGCTGGACGAGATCGACGCCCCCCTGGACGACGCCAACGTCCAGAGGTTCTGCAAAATGCTCAAGGATTTTTCCGCCAGCACCCAGTTCATGGTGATCACCCACAACAAGCGGACCATGGAGGCGGCCGACCGGCTGTACGGCGTGACCATGGAACAGCCGGGGATCTCCAAGATAGTTTCGGTCAAATTCGACTGAGACCTTTAACCACATTTGTCCCGGCAGGAAGAACACGGGGAAAGACAGGGAGCGATAGATGCAAAGAGGGTATCAGTTAAGCGATCTTAAAATATGCCCCGGCCAGGGGGCGGCCTGCCCCATCCAGATGTTCATCAACCCGGACGAGGCCGAGAAAAAGTATCTGGCCACCGAGCTGAAACTGGACGAACACACCCTTGCTTCCGCCCTGGACCCGGACGAGCAGTCCCGGCTGGAATTTGAGCCCGATCATCTGGCCCTGATCTTAAAACGGCCCCAGAATTATTCGGCCCGCGAGGAGTTCCTGTTCAAGGTCTCCTCGTTCGGGCTGTTCCTGTTCAAGGACCGGCTGGTGGTGGTGGTCTCCGAGGACATCCCGCTGTTCGAAGGCAAGATATTCAACAAGGTCAGCTCGATCAACGATGCCGCCCTTAAGCTGATCTACCGGTCCATCTACCATTTTGTGGAGCATTTGAAGATCATCAACATGGTCTCCGATTCGCTGGAGTCCAAGATCAGCTCATCGATGGAGAACCGCTATCTTTTGAACCTGTTCACCCTGGAAAAAAGCCTGGTCTATTACCTCAACGCCATCAACTCCAATTCCACGGTGATCGAAAAACTCAAATCCAACTCCGCCAAGATCGGCTTTACCCAGGAGGAACACGAGTTTCTGGACGACGTCACCATCGAGAACAACCAGTGCTACAAGCAGGCCGACATCTATTCCAACATCCTGGCCGGCCTGATGGACGCCCGGGTCTCCATCGTCTCCAACAACCTCAACGTGCTGATGAAGACCCTGAACATCATCACCATCGGGATAATGGTGCCCACCTTCGTGGTCAGCGCCTTCTCCATGAACGTTAAGATCCCCATCCAGGACCATCCGCTGGCCTTCTGGATAATAATCGGCCTGGCCCTGGTTTCGGTGGCCGGGTTCATGATCTTCTGGCGTTTTAAAAAATGGTAAAAGGACGAATTCCCGAAGCAGACAGGATTTACATGATTAACGGGATTTCTAAATAAGACAAAAGTTCCTGATATTAGAAGATAAGGTGGGTGGTTTGTTTTGGAGGTGTCAGGAATTGAATGAACAAGGCGTATGAATATTTTTAAGTCGCTAAAAGAGGGGTTGAGCAAGACCCGCCAGGGGGTGTTGGGTAAAATCTCCGAACTGTTCACCGGGAAAAAAGCTCTGAGCGCTTCCGAATACGGGGAGCTGGAGGAGCTTTTGCTTTTGGCGGATGTGGGGCCCCAGGCCGCGGAAAAGCTGCTGGAATCGGTCAAGAACGGGGACCAGGAACTGACAGCCATCGAACGGCTGAAGCGGGAGATGCTCGCCATTCTTTCACAGAATTCAGAAACTTGTCCTGAGCATGGCGGCTTTGCCAAACATGCGAATGGATTCAGAATTCAGAATTCAGAATTCTTGTATAAGCCCCAGGTCTGGCTGATCGCCGGGGTCAACGGCTCGGGCAAGACCACCACCATCGGCAAACTGGGGAACCTGCTGGCCGCCAACGGCAGCAAGGTGATGCTGGCTGCGGCCGACACTTACCGGGCGGCGGCCATCGAGCAGCTGGAACTCTGGTCTAAAAAGATAGGGGCCGGTTTTGTGGGCTCGGCTCCCGGGGCCGACCCGGCCAGCGTGGCCTTTGATGCGGTCAGCGCCGCCCAGGCCCAAAATGCCGATGTTCTTCTCATAGACACCGCCGGCCGGCTGCACACCCAAAAGCACCTCCGGGATGAACTGGTAAAGGTCCATAATACCATCGCTAAAAAAATGCCGGGCGCACCCCACCAGACACTGCTGGTGCTGGACGCCACCACCGGCCAGAACGCGCTTTCCCAGGCCCGGCTTTTCTCGGAGGCCATACCGGTCAGCGGGATCGTGCTGACCAAATTAGACGGAACCGCCAAGGGCGGGATAGTGCTGGCCATCGCCCAGGAGCTGAAGGTTCCGGTGGTTCTGGCCGGGGTGGGCGAAGGGGTGGGAGACCTGAAGGTCTTTGATGCAGAAGAGTTTGTGGAGGGCGTCCTGGGATAGTTCCGGCCTGCGATAATACTTGACTTTTTACCGTCAATCAGTTATATTTATAGCACCTTCAGGGCGGGGCGTAATTCCCCGACCGGCGGTTTTAAAAGCCCGCGAATCTCCCTGCCCACGAAAAAAACGAAATATTCTAAAATAATACTTTAGGTTTAGTGTTTTTTAGTGGGCAGCAAGATTGATCCGGTGGAATTCCGGAGCCGACGGTAAGAGTCCGGATGGGAGAAGGACTGATGGATCGGTGAGATCGGATTGCTGATCAAGACTGTATAAGTGATCTTTCAATAATCCCGGTTTCATTCATCAGGCTTTAGTCCGTTCAATCCCCTGAAGCATATTTAGGGGATTTTTTCATGCCCGACACACCAGATTTAGACCTGCAATACATGGCCCAGTCATTGGCGCTGGCGGCCAAGGCCCGGGGGCGCACCTGTCCCAATCCCATGGTGGGGGCGGTGCTGGTCAATAACGGGGAGATCGTAGGCCAGGGCTATCACCAGAAGGCCGGGATGCCCCATGCCGAGATCGAAGCCCTGGCCCAGGCCGGGGAACAGGCCAGGGGGGCCACGCTGTACGTGACCCTGGAACCCTGCAACCACCAGGGCCGGACGCCGCCCTGCACGGAAGCGATAATCAAGGCCGGGATAAAAAAAGTGATCTATGCCACGGCCGATCCCAACCCCAGGGTCAGCGGGGAAGGGCACAAAACATTAACTAAAAACGGAATTGAAACGATCGGTGGAGTGATGGAACAAGAAGCGGTAAAAATGAACGAGGTCTACTTTAGCTACATGAAGAGCGGCCTGCCCTTTGTGACCCTGAAACTGGCGGTAAGCCTGGACGGCAGGATATCAATGGGGCAGGGCACCACCACGGGCCTGTCCGGAGACGAGGCCCGGCGCTATGTCCACCAGTTGCGGCTGGGGCACGAAGCGGTGATAGTGGGATCCAATACCGTGGTCACCGACGACCCGCAGCTGACGGTGCGCCTGGTGGACAACCCGGAAAGCAAGCAGCCCACCAGGTTCATAACCGACGGCAAGTTGTCGCTTTCCCTGGATTCCAAGGTGCTGACCGACGGGAAGGCCAAGACCATCATGGTCACCACCTCGGCCGCCGACCAGGACAAGAAAAAGAAGATCGAAGCCCAGGGGATAGACGTCTGGACCATCGGCAAGGATGCCAAAGGCTATGTGGACCTGAAGGCCCTGCTCCATCAGATGGGGCTGGACGAGTACTGCAGCCTTTTGGTCGAAGGCGGCGGCAAGCTGGCGGCTTCGTTCCTGAAGCTGGGTCTGGTGAACAAGGTGGTGATGATCTACACTCCCAACATCATAGGCGCCCAGGGCGTGGCGGCGGTGGGGGAACTGGGGATCACAGAACTCAAGGACGCCTTTAAGCTAAGGGACATGGAATGCCGGATGCTGGGGAAGGATGTGCTTATAGAAGGATATCTCGTAAAATGAAAATTTCAAATTGCAGCCCTTCGACATGCTCAGGGCACGAATGCAAATATTAAAATGCTTAATAACCAGTAATTAGAACCAGATGTTCACCGGGATAATTGAAATAACAGG
>JAURWH010000196.1 GCA_030655055.1 bacterium | reverse complement strand
GATTTTCTCGGACATGGCTCAAGTTTAATGTAAAACAGGCCGGTCTGTCAACAGAAATTCCGGGATCACCGGAAAAGCGGCTAAAGGCTGGCGGGGCCGGTAAATAATGCTTGACATTTACTGGTTTTATGTTAAATTTATAAGCTATACCTCATCAACCGGGCTATATATCATCAAATGCATATCTAACTTGCTCAGGAAAAGTAGAAAGTATGTACAGGATATGGTAAAAACCTTGATTTAGTCCGATTACGTTCTTTTCTTTTTGTGCCGCCAAAAAGAAAAGAACCAAAAGAAAAAGCTCGTCGCTTAAAACTCTCCGGGCCACGCTTACGCTAAAGCTTCAGCGGGCCCGCGCTGTGCTTCTCGTTGCCGTCGGGCTTGTCTGAACTCGGGCTTTGGCCCAGCCCTCAAACACGCCAGACAAGCTTTTAACCGCCGTCAACTGCGATGCTCACTGATCGTTTTAACGCGACAACCGGGGTTGGTCCCTATTGTTCTCCCTGTCTACTGAGCTGATTGGATAATCATTAATCATAATTCGCTGGCAAAATGACAGAATCAGCAGTTAAAAACGATCCCAGACTCTTCAGCAAAAGCTTAAGGACCTTTATCCGGCAAAAACAGCCGTGGCTTAAAAGCCCCGCCTCGGCCGGGTTGATCCATGGCTGGCTGCTGCTGAACCAGGCCCAGATACATATCACCGCCAGCGACCAGGCTCTGGCCGGGGAAAAGCTGGACCAGATGAAGGTCCTGCCGGACCTGCCGGCGGTGCTGGAGTCCGAATACCTTTTGGCCAGATGCAACCTCTGCAACCAGTTCAATTGTTTGGATGAACTTAACGAGCACCTGACCAGCCTGGAAAAAATGGCCATGAAGGATGAAGCCCTGCCGGTAAGGGCTCAATGCCTTTATTACCGGGCTTCAATGGAGGCCAGCGGCGGTGATTACCAGAAGGCCTCGGGTCATTATCTGGAGGCCCTGCGGACCCAGGAGATCAGGGATGACCGCGATTTTACGGCCGAGATATACAACGACCTGGGCTTTTGCTCCAACCGGATGGGAAATGGCGGCCGGGCCGAGGAATACTATAAAATATCGCTGCGTTTGAGAAAAGACACCGGCAATCTGGCGGGGCAGGCCGAGAGCCTGAACAACCTGGGGATCCTGCACATGAAAGCCAACCACTTTCAAAAGTCCGAAGACGCCTTGAAGGAAGCCTACAATCTGGAAACGCTGGCCGGGGACAGGATCGGCGAGGGGTACACCCTGCTCAATCTTGGGGTGCTGGCCTATAACCGTTCCCAGTTTTCCAACGCCTATAAACATTACCACCGGGCCCTGTCCCTGCGGAAAAGCATCGGGGACGTTTTGGGGCAGGGGTTCTGTTATACCCATCTGGCCCATCTCTCGCTGATGCTGGAAACCCCCGAAGCCGCCTATCAGCATGCGGAACGAGGCCGGAGCTATTTTGCCCTGGCCGGAGAGGCTTACGGGGTGATCAAGATGGATGCTTTGCTGTGCAACATACTTTTGGAACAGAACAAAACAGAACAGGCCGGGGAGTATCTGGACAAAGTTGCGCCGGGGAATGAAGGCCAGCCGGCCGGCCGGCACCACGAATTATTTTTAATACCCCGGTTAAAGCTGGCCCTGGCCTGCGGCCGTTCGGAGCAGGCAGAAGGGATGTGGCGCAGATACCTTGAATATGACCCCGGCTATTCCAAAAGCATGGAAGGGATGCAGGTGCACGGAGGGCTCCTTTCCGGACTGGGGCGGAAGGACCAGGCCCGGGAGGTGTGGCGGCAGGCTCTGGACAGGGCATCTGAAAAAGTGCTGATCTACGAAAAAGCCAAGATACTGCTGTGCCTGGGCGGGTTGGAGCCGGGGACCAAGGCCGGGAAGGACGCCCTTAACGAAGCGCTGGGATTGTTCAAGAACATCGGCGCGCCTTATTGGGAAAGGAAAACAAAGAAAATCATCAACCGGGAAGCATCATAATATGATAGTTGCCATCGGCACCGACATCGCCAAGGTGGAGCGCATAGAACAGGCCTACGAAACCTACGGCCGGCGTTTTCTGCAGAAGGTGTTCACCGAAGAGGAGGCCCGGTTCTGCCTGAGCCGCAAGCACCCGGCCCCGGCCCTGGCCGCCCGGTTCGCCGCCAAGGAGGCCGTTTCCAAGTGCCTGGGGACAGGATTCCGCCGCGGGGTCTATCCCAATCTGATCGAGATTGTGGACAACGAGAAGAGCCGCCCCACGGTCAGGCTGCACGGGAAGGCGCTGGAGTTCGGGAAGGATTACATCTTTCATCTGTCGCTGTCGCACGAGAGGGAATTCGTGATCGCGGTGGCGGTGATGGAGGACCCTGCCCGCTAAGATAGGAAGCGGAACGGCGATTTCCCACGAAATACACGAAATGACATGAAAAAATGAAAAAATCATTTAGCCTAATAGTATCTCTGCTCTGCGGGTGTTCCCTTTGCGGCTGTTTTGCCACATTTGATGGGGCCAGGGTTTATAACGGGACACGGTCCGTTTTTTCAGGGGCTGTGATACAGGAGAGCGAAGGCAGTCAAAATTATCCGATGGGGGTTTTTGGTGTAAGGTCCGGTTACATAAATAAAACGGACTCGACGCGCAACATAGAGGCCGGAGGTCTCTTGGAAATATTTCCCAGTAAAGGACCGGTCTACTTTAGTTGGGATGAAGGAGGCTCCAGCCATGAAGAAAATGGGATCCGCATGCAGTTCAACATGGATGTAAAATATCAATGCATAATTAATGCCCCATTTGATGGAAGCCTGCGGTTCCGCACCTATTTGCCCTGGATAATCTGGCCCGATGTAAGCCTGGTCTTGGGTAAAAACTTCAAGGGGAACGATCTGTACATTGAAGCCGGACAGAATATTTGGTCCTTTAATTCATTGTCCAAAGAGGGGTTGAACGGACTGACATTGATAAAGGCCGGGGCTAAACTTCCTTTGACCCAACACACTGCTTTTTTGGTTGAAGTCGGCCGTTCATATGGGTTTGTTCATGCGGGAATCGGAGTAGAATTAAGGTAATCTAATCCCCAGTGTTTTTTCGTGAGCAAATCACAACCGGGAGGAACTGAAATGCTAGTAGTCACCCCCCAGCAGATGCAGGAAATAGACGCCCGGGCCATTAAAAAGTATAAGGTGCCGGGTCTGACCCTGATGGAGAACGCCGCCCGCTAAAGAACACGAAAAGGACGAAAAAATGAAAAAATCATTTGGCCTAATAGTATTGCTGCTTTGCGCCTGTTCCCTTTGCGGCTGTTTTGCCACATTTGACGGGGCCAGGGTTCAAAACAGATCTAGGGCAGTGATCGCAGGCACCATGTACCGATCAGAGGAAGGTAATGCTAACCATGCGGCATTGCTTGTAGGCGTGCGTTCTGGCACCATAAAAGAATCCAATCCCATTGCCAACATTGAAGTAGGTATGCAAGCAGTGATGGTTCCGGGAGATATGATAACAGATGAAGACCTGTCAATTCAGACAAGCATTGATGTCAAGTGGCAGTATTTGATCAATGCCCCCCTTGACGGCAGTATTCGAATACGCAGTTATCTGCCGTATATGATATTTTATCCGGAAATTTGTTTGGCATTGGGGAAAAATTACAAAGGTTATGATATCTATGTTGAGGGTGCATTAAGCACGTTAACAGTAGATGAAAACACATCGCCAACTACTTTGAAAGCTGGCACCAGGATTCCGGTGGGAGATAAGACGGCAGTGATTGTAGAGGCCGGGCGCTCTTGGAACGTATTTATGGTTGGCTTGGGCTTGGAGTTTTAGTCTTTTAGGAGGAACTGAAATGCTAGTCGTCACCCCCCGGCAGATGCAGGAGATAGACGCCCGGGCCATCAAGAAGTACAAGGTGCCGGGCCTGACCCTGATGGAGAACGCCGCCCGGGCCCTGGCCGAAAAGGCGCTGGAGATGCCGTCCCTAAATTCTCCGGCCACGGTCTGCATAGTCTGCGGGCCGGGTAACAATGGCGGCGACGGACTGGCCGCGGCCCGGCTGCTTAAGGAACAGGGCTGCGAAGTTCAGGTCTTCCTGCTTGGTTCCCTGCCCCGGCTTAAAGGCGATGCCAGAACAAATGCCCAAAAACTCAAGGCCGTCAAGATCAAGGTCAACGAGATCAAGGGCGTGGCAGGCCTGACGGCGCTGAGGGCCGGCCTTAAAAAAGCATCACTGGTGATAGACGCCATCTTCGGCACCGGGTTTCATGGAGCTCCGGAAAAGCTCGCAGGCCAGGTCATCGAGGCCGTCAACAGCTCTGGTGTCCCGGTGCTGGCCGCCGACATTCCCTCCGGTGTGGACGGGCTTACGGGACAAACGTTTGGTCCGGCCGTCAAGGCCGCAGCCACAGTGACCATGGGGCTGCTGAAAACCGGATTATTGTTCTATCCGGGAAGATCCCTGGCCGGAGAAATATCCGTGGCAGACATAGGCTTTCCCCAAAAGGCCATGGATGAGCAGAAGGCCAACGCCGGCACGATTGAGTCCATGGAGGCAAGGCAGATGCTGCCGGCCAGAAAGCCCGACGCCTACAAGGGAAGCTGCGGAACTGTCCTTGTCCTGGCCGGTTCGGCGGGGATGACCGGGGCGGCCCGGCTGGCCTCGCTTTCGGCTTTGCGCTCCGGGGCCGGGCTGGCCTATCTGGGGATCCCGGAGAGCCTGAGCGATGTGATGGAGTCCAAGCTGACCGAGGCCATCATCAAGCCCCTGCCGGAGACCCGCACCAGGACCCTGTCTCTGCACGCTTTGGACAGGATCAAGGCGCTGATGGCCAAGGCCGATTCTCTGGTGATGGGCCCGGGGCTTTCCACTCATCCGGAAACATTGGAACTGGTGCAGGCGGTGGTCAAGCACCTGAATATCCCGGCCGTGCTGGATGCCGATGCCTTGACCGCCCTGTCCGGCAATGTCCAGTTGCTTAAGACCCAGGCCCCGCTGGTGTTGACCCCCCATTACGGGGAAATGGCCAGGCTGACCGGAAGAACCATCGCCGAGATAAAAGCCGACCCCATGCGGGCGGCCGGGGAATTCGCGGTTGAATACAACAAAACGGTGGTGCTGAAGGGCGCCCCCACAGTCATTGCCGGGCCTTCGGGAAACATCTGGATCAACACCACCGGCAACAGCGGCATGGCCACGGCCGGGTCGGGCGACGTGCTGGCCGGGCTGATAGCCGGGCTGCTGGCCCAGGGCCTGTCCCCGGAAAATGCGGCCAAGCTGGGGGTCTATCTGCACGGGCTGGCCGGGGACCTGGCCAGGGAAAACAAGACCGAGTACTGCCTGCTGGCGGGGGATATCCTGGATGAACTTCCCGCGGCTTACAAAAAACTGATGGAGGGTTTATGATGATCTGGCTGGGATACGCTTTGCTGGGGGCCGTGGCCGGGGTTTTCAGCGGATTGCTGGGAATAGGCGGGGCCATTTTGATGATCCCGGCCCTGGTTTACATCTTCAAATTCTCCCAGCAGCAGGCGCAGGGAACTTCAATTGCCACCCTGCTTCTGCCCATCGGGCTGCTGGCGGCCTGGAAATACTATTCGGCCGGACATGTAAATGTCAAGGCGGCGGCGCTGATGGCCGGAGGGTTCTTCTTCGGCGGGCTGCTGGGGGCGGTGCTGGCCGAAAAGATCCCCGGGGTCTGGCTGCAGCGGTCGTTCGGTTTTTTCCTGCTGATCATTGCGGTCAAGATGATACTGGTGAAATGAACAACCTGGACGGATGGATAATAAGCAACGTCAGGGAGGCCCGGACCGGAGGCCGCCTGGAACAGGGCATTCCCTTTGCCATCTGGCAGCGGCAGTGGGAGGTTTGTGATGTGACCGCCGACCGCCAGGGTTCGGAAAAACTGGCCCGGTCCATCAGCAGTTTGGCGGAAACCGACCGGTCCTACGGCTCCCAGGCCAGCTACTATCTTTCGGCCCTGGCCGTATACAAGGCCAATTACAAGGAGGCCCTGGAGTTTTCCCGCCAGGGGCTGGAGCAGGCCGTCAATGCCGGAGACCGGGAGGGGACGGCCCGGATGTACGACCAGATGGGCGAGGCCAGCTATCATCTGTCGGACTATGCCGGCGCCACCGAATACCGGATGAAGGCGCTGGAGATATTCAACCAATTGGGCCAGGACATCAAGGCCGCCGACGTCAACAGCGACCTGGGGCTGACCTGCTGGAGGATCGGCTCGTATGCCCAGGCCCTGGAATATTGCCGCCAGGCCCAGGAAACCTATGAAAAGGGCAATAACGTCCGCCAGCTGATCGCGGTCAAGACCAATATCGCCAGCATCTACATCCGGATGGACAGGATCGATGAGGCCTTTGACCTTTACCAGCAGGTGTTCGAGCTGGCCCAATCAATCGGCGACAAGCAGAAACAGAGCAGTCTGCTGAACAACATCGGCGTCATCCTGCTGCGGCGGGGGAAATACCAGGAAGCCTTGTCCTACCTGCAGCGGGGGGTGGAGCTGGACCGGACCATCGGCAACATCACCGGCGAGGCCGCCAAGCTGAACAACATGGCGGTGCTGGAGGGGACCCTGGGAAATCATGACCGGGCCTTGCAGTACCTGGAGAGGGCTCTAAAAATAGACCTTTCCACCGGCAACATCAATGGACAGGCTTCCAAATTGAACAATATGGCGGACCTGTGGGCGCTGAAGCAGGATTACGGCCAGGCCCTGGAGTACAGCCTTAGGACCGTGGAACTGAGCCGGCAGATCAATTCCAAGGATTACCTGAGCTATTCCCTGGTAAAGAACGTGGAACTGTGCCTGATGCTGGACCGGCTGGAGCAGGCCGTGGAAAACGGGCGCGAGGGGATAGCCCTGGCCGTAGAAATAGGAAGTTTTTCGGCCGAGATGCTGGGTTACGCCAACCTGGCCAATGTTTACCTTAAGCAGGGGGACCAGGAAAAGGCTTTGGAATATTCGGACCGGGCGCTGGACATCCAACGGAAACAAAAAGTATTTGAGGTGGCCCTGGATAAATTCTTCTACCAGCGCCACAGGATACTGCTGGCGGCGGGCCAAAAGGAGCAGGCCCGGGAATGCCTGGAAACGGCATACAAAGAGTTGGTTAAAAAGGCCGAGGAGATCCAGGACCAGGAAGAAAGAAAAAAGTTCTTCACCAGCACCGACGACAACCGCACCATCATAGCCGGCTGGAAAAAGATGAAGGAAGACCTGTAAAATGCCGATATACGAATACCTCTGCCAGGACTGCAAAAAGCGGGTCAGCCTGCTGATCCTCAGCCCCTCCAGCTACGGAACCCCCAAGTGTCCGGACTGCGGCAGTGAAAGGCTGGAACGGCTGATGTCCCGGTTCCGGACCATCCGGTCCGAGGAGTCAAGGATGGAGCGGCTGGCCGACCCTTCCTCCTTTTCCGGGGTGGACGAGAACGACCCGGCTTCTGTGGCCAAATGGGCCAAGAAGATGGGGAAGGAGCTGGGGGACGAGGCGGGCGAAGGGTTTGACGAGATGGTGGATGAGACGATTGAGGAGGAGGCGCATAAGAGCACGGCCACGGATGGATCGTTTGAGTAGTCCGGCAGGGAGGCAAGGCAACGGGGGAACCGATGGAGCAGCCAAACAAGGAAGACCGGCAACGATGGAAACGTTGGAGGGGTTAGGCAGGGGGCTGGGCAACGATGGAAAGGTTGGAGGGGTTTGGCAAGGGGCTGGGCGATGTTGGAAACGCTGGAGGGGTCCGGCAGGGGGCCGGGCGATGTTGGAAATGCAAAAAGACCTCTCCCTCTTATCCCTCCCCTCGAGGGGAGGGAAGGGTGGGGTTATTGCCCTCAACAATAAAAAGAATAAATGAAAAAACTAACAATCCTCTTAATAACGGGCCTTTGCTGTTGTTCACTGGCCCAGGCCCAAAAATACTACCTGGCCGATAAAAGCTACTGGCAATGCTCAACCGACGGCCAGTTGCTGCATGTGTTCCCGGAAAGCACAGTAACGGTGCAGACCACGGCCAAGGGGTTTGCTTTTACTGCCATACATTTTGAAAAGCTGAACGAGCGTTACGGCTGGGCGGGGGGCAATGATGTTAATGGCTATGTGACAATTAAACGAACCATCGACGGAGGTAAGACCTGGGTGTCTGTAATGCTGCCGGCAATGCCAATTGGCGACAGGGTGGAACGGATCCAATCGGTGAAGGGACAGCTTTTATATGTTCTTTTGCGGAGCGGCAAATATTTGAGGAGCCATGACTGGGGGTACACCTTCATGCCTGCGGCAACGCCGGTGGAGGGCACGACTTTTAAAGAGGCCAAGCAAAGGTTTGAGGAAGCCATCCGGTATTGGGAGGAAAGCCTCCCATGAAACACACGCTGACCATTATCCTGCTATATTCCATATTCAGTATTCTGTCTTCGCACCCGGCAGCGGGGCAGACCACCCATAACATAGATATCATCTGGCAAAAGGCCAAACCAGAAACACCACCGCAATGGCAGGCTTGGGGATTTGCAATGGTAGGCGGAGATCTTAACGGCGACGG
>JAURWH010000195.1 GCA_030655055.1 bacterium | reverse complement strand
AGTTGATGGCGGTTAAAAGCTTGTCTGGCCTGTTTGAGGGCTTGGCCAAAGCCCGAGTTCAGACAAGCCCGTCATCAACGAGACGCGCAACGCCAGGAGAGTTTTAAGCGACGAGCTTTTTCTTTTGGTTCTTCTCTTTTTGGCGGCACAAAAAGAAAAGAACGTAGTCGGGCTAAATCAGGGTTTTTACCATATCCTGTAAATACTTTCTACTTTTCCGGCGCAAGCTAGATATGAAAACACTAAAAACCCCCGCCAACGGCGGGGGTTTTTACTTGCCTAAATTCATTTTTTGGGGATGCTGTCTCAGCCCGCTATCCGGCGGTCCTCCCCCAGCCTCCGGCTGCCCACCATTTCCTCCACTCCGCTGATGATCCGCAAGATGTCGCGGTGGCTGGGCGGAATGCCCTGGCTGGGCTGGGTCTGGGCGAATTCCATGTTGCGGTACAATTTTATCAGCCTCCCTCCGCTTTCGCGCTCGATGGCCGCCGACAGTTTCTCCCCGGGGAAATAATCCTTCTCCTGGTGGTGGCTGAAGGTGGGGTTTATCAGCAGCAGCGGGACCTTGTCCTTGCGGAAAAGCTTGGCTGCCCGCACCGTTTCCCGGTAGGCCGGCTCGTCAAAGGGGTCTGGGGAATGGAGGGTCAGCGGTTCGGGATAGCAGTCGGTCAGGGCTATCACCAGGCTGGAGGATCCAGGCGAACGGTGCTTCTGCAGGCGGATCATGGCCAGGGCCTTCTGCATCCCGTCGGCCAGCGGGGTCTGCCCGTGAACGGCCAGCGACAGCAGGCTTTTGGTGACCACCCGGTAGTTGTGGGTGGGATGGTTCAGGATCTGGGCCTGGGCCCCGGACAGCGAGATCAGCCCGATCCGGTCCTTGTTCATCCTAAAATAGCCGGTCAGCGAGTTGATGATCTCGGCCATCACGTTGATGTAGGGGTGGGTGGAGTGGCTGACGTCGGCCAGCAGCACCAGGGTCAGGCTCTGCCGCTCCGCCTTCTCCCAGCCCACCAGGTCCCGGCCGCCGATGGAGAACCGCCGGGAACTGAATTCGTACCTGCCCTGCCCGGCGGCTTTGATCAGGGTCTGCACCGGGGCCAGAGTATTCTCGCCCGGCTGGTAACGCACTTCCTTGACGTTGCGTCCCGAGCGCTCGGTGACCACCGTCCGACGTTTGGGGCTTCCCTTGAACGAACGGGCCTTGGTCTTTCCGATCTTTTTCAGGAATTTCAGGAAGCCGCCTTTGAGCCTGGCGGTAAGACTGCGGGAGGGATCGAACAGCGGGATGGGCTGGCCCGGGGAAATTACTGCGACTTTCTTGGGCTTGGTAAAGCGGCGTTTGACCTTGTCAAAGAGGCTCCGCAGGATATTCCTGTCGGCCTTCCCCGGCTGAACGTTAAGCCTGGCCGTTTGCAGTGCCTGCAGTTTGGCCTTTATTTGTTTTTTTTTACGCCCTCGGCGCCGGGGCCCTGTAATGGCTGCTCTGTCTGAAGCCCTTTATTTTCGTTGACCGCCAGGTCTTTGGCGGCCGGGACCGCTGCCGTGTGTCTGCCAAAACTGCGGGCGATCTCCTCGGGCGGCGGCGGTTCCAGCAGGCCTCCGTCCCGGGTGCGGTGCACCAGGGCCAGCTCGGCCGCCAGCATTATGTCCTCGCGGGCGGTCTGGGTCCTGTTATTGAGCGCGGCCAGGGTCAGGGCGGTCTTGATGATCACTATGTCCGGCCGCTGACCGTCCACCTTCAACTCGGCGCAGGAGCGGGCCACCGCCGCCACCGCCTCGTCGCCGGCCGTGACCCGCGGCAGCATTGCCCTGGCGGTTACGATGGCGGATTTCAGCGCCTGCGATTGGGACTCGTATCGCTGGAAGAATTCCTCCGGATGGTCCTCGAACAGCAGGTTGGCGCGGACTATCTCCACCCGCTGCTCCGGGTCCTTTACCGTCTCTATCCTGACGCAGAGCGGGAAACGGTCCAGGATCTGGGGCCGCAGGTCGCCCTCCTCCGGGTTCATGGTCCCCACCAGCACAAAGTCGGCCGGGTGGGAGACGGACACCCCCTCCCGCTCGATGGTGTTCCAGTGCGAGGCCGCCGCGTCCAGGATGTCGTCCACCAGGTGGTCGGGCAGCAGGTTGACCTCGTCCACGTAAAGGATGTTGCCGTTGGCCGCGCCCAGGATGCCCGGCTGCACGGCCTTCTCGCCGGTCTTAAGCAGCTTCTCCACGTCGATGCTGCCCACCAGCCGGTCCTCGCTGCAGGACAGCGGCAGGTTGACTATCCGCATCGGCCGGGTAATGCCCTGGTGGCCGCTCTTCTCCCGGCACAGGGTGCAGAACCGGGACGGGTCGCCCGGATCACAGTTGAAGGGGCAGTCCTGCACCGCGCTGTGATCGGGCAGCACCGCGGCTATCGAATGCACGGCGGTGCTCTTGCCGGTGCCCTTGGGCCCGGAGATAAGCAGTCCGCCGATGCGCGGGTTGATCACGTTGGCCAGATAGGCGGTCTTCAGCTTGTCCTGGCCGATGATGGCCGGAAAGGGGAACATCCGGCGTGAAGTTTTGTTCATGCGATCATTATAGTGATGGAGTCTTTAAATGTCAACAGTTGTTTTTATTTACCATCCGGCCGGACATTGAAGAAAGCGGCGGATGGCCGGGGCCGTTTGATCACGGCAAAAAGATCGAAATATTTTCATTATTTAGTTGCATATAACGGCCCGTTATGATTAAATATATCCTACAATGTCTACGATTACCTATATCTCATCGCTTGAGGGCATCGATCCTTCAATGCTGCGGGGATTCTTTGAAGGTTGGCCTAAAAAGCTTTCACCCCGGACTCATTTGCTTTTGCTGAAAAACAGCGATCACGTTGTTTTAGCGGTCGAGACCCGAACGAATAAAGTGACCGGTTTTATCACCGCCATCAGCGACGGCGTGCTGTGCGCGTATATTCCGCTGCTGGAGGTCTTGCCCGAATACCGGAATCAGGACATCGGAAGTGAGTTGGTCAAAAGAATGTTGAAGAGATTAAAAGGCTTGTATATGGTAGATCTGCTGTGCGACAAAAAGGTGCAGCCATTCTATCTCCGGCACGGAATGTCAAAGGCTACCGGGATGATGATTCGCAACCATACTATGCAGTCAGGGCGAAAAACATCAAAAGGAACTATTTCATGAACTTAGAACTGCTGCTTTCTTTTCTTGGTAAGTTAGAAAAATTGAAATGCATCCCCCGGCATTCTTGGACTTCAAGTGGAAGACAAGAAAGCGTAGCAGAGCATTCCTGGAGGCTGGCCGCAATTGTTTATTTATTGAAAGACGAATTGAAAGGTTATGATATTGAAAAGATGCTT
>JAURWH010000194.1 GCA_030655055.1 bacterium | reverse complement strand
GTTAAGAAGGGGGAGATCGTGTTTGCCAAAGGGTAAGTTGTCGTAAAAACAAGAAGCCCCGCCGTAAGGCGGGGCTTCTTCGGTAACCATTTTATTGTTGAATTGTTATGCCTTTTTAGTGGAAGTCCTGCAGTTCAATCCAGTCCGTCCCCGAAATACTCCCGGTGCGCCGGGCAGCGGCACTTCTTGTCCCAGGGTTGGCCGCAGCGGGCGATCAGGGCCGCCAGCTGGTCCCCCCTTTCCTTGGTGATGGGCCCCTCAACCCTGGCCGACCCCTCGCCGTCAAAGTCATCGAAAAAATACTCGATGGTATAACAGCCGCAGCTTTGGCAGTAGTACAGGGTCTCAATATGCTCGTCGCCCAAAATGCTGCCGGAGATCGAGGCGATCCGGGCAAAGCTTTTCACTGTTTCGGGGTCAGCTCCGCATTTGCTGCAAGTTACCATTCAGCCTCCGTCTTTAACTTCATGATCCCGCAAGAGTAATATCCAGATAAGCGGGGTTACCCCAAAACCACAATCACCAACGCAAAGCCTGTCGCAGGATCGGGGCAGAAACAATAGCCACCGCCAGATAGGCCAGTATGATGTTTTCGGCCGGGCAGGATCCCCTTCCGCTATCGCTTCGCATCATAATAAAAATCATCCGCCGCTTGTTGGTTGCGGCCGTCAAAAATATCTTTGACCAGCTTTGGATTTTTGAATAAATACCAATCGCCCCATTGGTCGAACTTGCGGCAGGAAGAGACAATGTGCGCTTTATTAATAGTACCATACCTCAACCCCTTCCGGCGCCCATATGCCTTTAACTTAACTGCAAAATGGTAATCCTCGGCGCTCACGCGGCCTTCATCAAACCCGCCAATTGCTTGGAAATCGGATTTATACAACCAGAACATCCCTCCGGAAACGCCTGCTCTCAGAAGATAGGGGACCACCATCAGCAGACTGAAAACGATCCCGGTGGATAACCGTTCGGGCCGGATATCCACACCGCCGCCGATATACTGCCGGGTTTCTAAAAGCCGGATCACTTCCTGAAGCATGTTGGGCGCCATCCAGCTGTCAGCGTCCATTGTTATCACGACATCTCCAGTTGCTGCAGCAACTCCAGCATTGCGAATGCGGGCGATATTCCTCGCGTCTTCGCGGACAGTGATCGCTCCATAACGCTTGGCAATAGGTTCTGTCTGATCGGTGCAGCGGTTTAACGAGACGATCAATTCAACAGGGTGCGCAATATTAGAAGCGGCCACAGAGATAGAATCCAGGCACTTTGGCAAATACTTCTCTTCATTATGCGCGGGAACGATAATGGACAGTTTGTGCATAGTTGATTTTTGTTCCATGGGCGGAAAGCTTTACAATAACGGCAAATACTCGATTTTTGGATTTGTTATGGCCTTCAAAACATTGGCTTTGGTCTTGGGGTTCTGTTTTGCCAGTTTTTTGACCAGGGACTTGATGAAGGCTCTTTTGGAATCTTTGCTCCCCGGGCATTTGAACTTAGGGAGTTTGCCGAACCGTTCCCTGGCATAAAGGTCAATGTCCTCTTTCCAGACCAGGGCCAGCGGCCGGATCAGGGTCAGCTTTTCTTTCAGCACAGTCTGTTTGGCCGACATGCTGGAAAAACGCCCCTGGTAGAACATGTTGAGCAGGGCGGTCTCCACCAGGTCGTCGGCGTTGTGCCCCAGGGCTATCTTGTTGCAGTTCTCCAGCTCGGCCAGGTCAAACAGGGCTTTGCGCCGGGCCATGGCGCAGTTGAAGCAGTCATTGAACACGGAGTCCTTCAAAATTGAGCTTGAAGCGATAAGCTGCAAGCCGTAAGCCTGGACGTATTTGTTCAAAAGGGACAAGGGAAATATCTCCTTTCCTCCGTAACTACCGGGGACGTGCCCCGCCACGAAGGAAAGATCCAGCTTGCGGCCGATCTTTCCGTTTATCCGGGCCAGCATGTCCAGCATCACCAGGCTGTCGCTGCCGCCGGAGACGGCAACCAGTATCCGGTCGCCGGGCTCCAGCAGCCCGTAGCCGCGGACCGCCTTGATGACCCGGGGGTAGACAACGGCCCAGGAAGCTGTATGCTTTAAGCTGTTTGCCATATTGTCATCAGTATATTTCATAAAGCCATGATTTGTCAAGAAAACAAAAACGGGCGCATCAGCGCCCGTTTGTGCATGTTATTTGGTCTACAATACGTCGGAGAACCCTTCCAGCCTTTTGCTTCTGGACGGGTGGCGCAGTTTCCTCAAAGCCTTGACCTCTATCTGCCGGACCCGCTCCCGGGTGACGTTGAACATGGTGCCCACTTCCTCCAATGTCCTGGGACAGCCGTCGTTCAGGCCGAAGCGCAGGCGGACAATGTGCTCCTCGCGCTTGGTCAGGGTGGAGAGGACCTTTTCAATCTGGTCCCGCAGCATCAAAAAGTTGGCGGTGCGGGCCGGGCTCTTGGCCGAGACGTCCTCGATGAAGTCCCCGAACACCGCGTCCTCGTCGTCGCCGATGGGCTTGTCCAGGCTGATGGGCTCCTGGGCCACCTTGATGATGGCCCGGACCTTCTCGAACGGCATCTCCATGTGCTCGGCGATCTCCTCGCTGGTGGGCTCGCGGCCGTAGTCCTGGACCAGCTTGCGCGAAGCCTTGGAGACCTTGTTGATGGCCTCGATCATATGCACCGGCACCCGGATGGTGCGGGCCTGGTCGGCGATGGCCCGGGTGATGGCCTGGCGGATCCACCAGGTGGCGTAGGTGGAGAACTTGTATCCCTTGCGGTAGTCGAACTTTTCCACCGCCCGCATCAGGCCGGAATTGCCCTCCTGGATCAGGTCCAAAAACTCCAGCCCCCGGTTGATGTAGCGCTTGGCGGTAGAGATCACCAGCCGGACGTTGGATTCCACCATTTCCTTCTTGGCCCCGTCCCGGGCCTTCTGCTTCTGGCGGATGTTCAGGGAAAGCTCCATGGCCAGCTTGGGGTCCATCTTGAATTCCTGTCCTATCCGGTCCAGCTCCTTGGCGGCATGGTCGTACTCTTCCCTAAAGGCGGACAGCTTTTCCTTGTTGACCTTCATTTTGGCCTTGATCTCGGGCTTGGGTTTTTTCCCGGCCTTGTAGGCCGACAGGGTGGACTTCATCTCCTCGTAGCTCAAACCCGACTGGTGGAGGGCCCGGTCCTGGATATGCTTTTGCTTCTTCATTTGGTGGTCGGCCTGGTGGATCTTCTTGACCATGCCGATCAGCAGTTCGGGGTTCAGCCTTAAGGCCAGCAGGCTGACCGCTATCTTCTGCCGGTGCTGGACCACCTTGGGCAGGGCCTTTTCCTGGTTCTTAAGGGTCAGCAGGTATTCTATCTGGGTGTATTCCTTCTGGATCCGTTTTAAAAGCTGGATGATCTTCTGGCGCTCCCGGTTGGAGGAGTAGTTGGGCATCCAGCCGTCGATGTCGGTCTGGACCAGTTCCTCCATGGCCAGCTCGTGCTTCTGGAACTTCTTGGCCAGGTGCATGAAATCCTTCATGTTGAAGGGGGCGGTAAAGGCCAGGTTAAGGATGTCGTACTGGCACTCCTCGATCTTCTTGGCGATCTCGATCTCCCGTTCCCGGTCCAGCAGGGGGATCTTGCCGATCTCGTGAAGGTACATCCGCACCGGGTCGTCGTAATGGATGCCGGCCGGGGTCTCCACCTCGTCGTCCTTGGAACGGGTCTTGTCCCGCAGTTCCTTGATCTGCTTATATTCCTCCTCGGAGTTCACCACCTCCACCCCGCTCTGGGCCAGCATCAGGATGAAGTTCTCCAGGTCCTGGGCCGAGATCACCTCTTCGGGCAGCATTTCGTTGAGCTTGGCATAGGTAATGTAGCCCGAGGCTTTGCCGTAGGTGATGATCTGCTTGATCTTTTTCTTGACGTTCTTGTCGTCCATGGACCCTCCTTGTAAATACCGTTATTTTGCCACAAAGACACCAAGGCACAAAAATATTTACCATTTACCTATTAATGTTTTCCGAGGATGATATAACGGGGTAATGCGTGTTTGCCAATTCTTAGTAAACTTTTGATTATAGCACAAAATCAGGGTTTTTTGCCAGCATAAATTTGGCGCAGTTCCTGGTACTGGGCCAGCAGCTGGCTGACCTGCTGCTGGTCACCGGCCTTTTCCGAGACCTTGATCTGCTCCTGCAGTTCCTTCATCCGGGGCTTCAGCTTCAGCTCTTTCAGCTTTTTCAGGTAATCCCTAAGCACGGTGCGGTCCTTGTCCGCGTCGTCCATGGTGTCATCGCCCTGGTGGGAGCGGGCGATGATGGCCGACAGCCGGTTCTGTTCTTCCTGGTCCACCAGGTCTTCGAACAGCTTGGCCCCTTCTATCCGGCCGCTCTGGCTGTACTGGTTCTCCAGCCGGGCCAGCATCCCCTGAAGCCAGGGCGAGGCGATGCCGGTTTCGGCCAGGGTATCATGTACTTCGGTCAACAGCTGGGGGCGCTTAAGCAGCAGGACGAAGATCTCGTGCTCCCAGTCGGTTTGGGGCAGTTCCCTGCCCGGGGCCGCCGCCTGTTTGGGGGACAGGCCCTGCTTCTTGCGCATCAGGTCCAGCACCAGGGATTCGTCCACTCCGCAGAGATCGGCGGTTTCCCTGGCATATTGCGACCGGGAGACGGTGTCCTCCACCTTGACCATCAGCCCGGCCAGATCGTTCACCAGACGGCTTTTTTCCGAGATCTGGGAAAGGTCCTTATGCAGGCTGGCCCGCATCACCAGGAATTCCACAAAGGTGATGGCATTCTTGATCAAAGCCCCGAATTCCTCCGACCCCCGCTCCCGGATGAAGGCGTCGGGATCCATGTTGGGCGGCAGCAGGGCGGCCTTGACGTCCAATCCCGCTTCCAGCAATGGCTCTATGGCCCGTTCGGTGGCGGACTGGCCGGCGTTGTCCGGGTCGTAGCAGACCACCACCCGCCGGGCATAGCGGGAGAGCAGCCGGGCCTGGTCCGGGGTCAGGGCGGTGCCGGCGGTGGCCAGGATGTGCTTGAACCCGGCCTGGAAGGGGACGATCAGGTCAAAGTTGCCCTCCACCAAAATGGCGTAGCCGGCGTCGCCGACGGCCGATTTGGTCTGGCTGAAGCCGTAGAAGCCGCGCCCCTTGTGGTAGATGGGGGTCTCGGGTGAATTAAGGTATTTGGCCTGGGGGGTCTGCTCCAGGCTGCGCCCGCCGAAGCCTATCACCCGCCCGCCCAGGGAGAAGAAGGGAAAGATGATCCGGTGCCTAAAGCGGTCGTAAAAGCCGTTGCCGGTCTCCCGGGCCACTATCAGTCCGGATTCCTGCAGCAGGGGCAGTGACAGTCCGGAGCGCCCGGCGTATTTTATGAAGCCGTCCCACTCGTTTGGTGCGTAGCCCAGCCGGAACAACTCCTGTGTCTCTTTTGTTATGCCCCGCTTCTCCAGGTACTCCCGGGCTGAAGTATTCTTGGGGTCGGCCAGATTGTCGGAAAAAAAGCGGGCGGCCAGCTCGTTGGCCTGGTACAGCAGGTCGTGCTGGCCATCCTTGAAGTCGGCCCGGGTCTCGGGGATCTTGATGCCGGCCTTTTGGGCCAAAGTGCGCACTGCCTCCACGAACGAGACCTTGTCGTACTCCATCAAAAAGGTATAGACGTTGCCTCCCTTGCCGCAGCCGAAACAGTGCCAGATCTGCTTTTGGGGGTTGACGTTGAACGAGGGGGTCTTTTCCTGGTGAAAGGGGCAGAGGGTCTTGTAGGTGTTGCCTAGCTTCTTCAACGGCAGGTACTGGCCCACGATGTCCACTACATCGCTGGCCTGGCGGATCTCGTCTATGATATGTTCTGGGATCTGGGCCATCAAACTAAAACACTAATTACTAATTATGGAATATCAAAAATTCCTGGATACTGCCCTTATGGCTTATAGCTGATAGCTATATATAACCAAAATAACCAGATTTAGCAAGGGGTTAAAGGGATAATGGATCTATTATTTAGCCCGGTACTGATATTCAATGTTCATACTTTTTACGGAAAACCCTTCCTTTTTGTATATTTCCAGCGCTTTATACCGGTTCTCACCATCAACATGCAGGCGAACATGTCGCTGTTTATAATCGGACTGTAAGCAACCCACCCCGTATTTAAGAAGCCGGGTGCCGATGCCCCGACCCCGGTAGGCATCAATAACGCCGATCTCTTCGATGAAACCGTATTTATGGCCCTGCTGGTGGTGAAGATAATGGCTCAGTATCAGGAACCCGACGGTCTTATTCGTATTATTCTTCAGTACAAAAAATGTATTGCCATTCAATTCCCCTTCGGCAATATCCTCTTTCCATTCTTTAACAGAGGCCGGTTCATGCTCGAAACTATCGGCATAAACAGCGTTAAAGCAGCGGTTGAAGTCCCGTATATCCAACTTAGGAGAGTAGGGCTCTAACACCAACCTCTCAGCGTGAAAATCGATCATATCCCATTGTTTTTCAATCCGGGTGCGCTCCATTTCGAAAAAATATCGAATGGGTGAAAATCCCAATTGCTTTACCAAAACGTGTTTCCACCCCTTGTCGTCCCTTAGCATTATCCTCAGGTTTTTTCGGCTGCGGTGGCAGACTTCTTTTAATTTTTCTTTGAGGGCACACGCTGCAATTCCGCTCCGCTTGGTTTTTTCCAGGTCGAACCTCAGAAATCCGAACTCGTGGTCATTGAAAATCCTGATATATCCGCAGCTTTCCATGATCAAAGTGTTTCGGGAGTTGGCCTTCTTCAAAATCCCCTTGAGATAGTCCCCAAATGTCCGGCGGTCAACACTTCCGGCAATATCCTGTACCATAAGCCGTGTCATCAGTACCGCGTCTTTTTCCCCCTGATATGGCCTGAATGGTTTCATCAAATTAACCTAACGTTTCGTTTGGCGCTATCAACTCAGAGCCTTCATTTTTGGTTGAGTTCACCCTGGGATCGGCAAAGTAGGCCGTCAGCTTGTCCTTGTCCAATGGCGTGAAGCAGGGCACCAGGCTCTCATAGTCTGCTATTGACGGGTCCAGCCACTGCTTTTCGCCGGGCTTCTCCAGTATCACCGGCATCCGGGGGTGGACCTTCTTCACCAGCTCATTTGCTTCGGTGGTCACGATGGTGCAGGAGGGAAGGCCTTCCTTGTCCATTGCATACAGCCCGGCAAAGGCGAACAGTTTCCCGTCTTTAAGAATATAACGAACCGGGCGCTTGGTCTTGCCCACCGGCAGGAACTCGTAAAAACCGTCGGCCACTATCAGACAGCGCTGCTTTTCTACCAGCTTGCTGAAGGAGGGCTTTTCACTCAAGGTCTCCGCCCGGGCGTTGAACAGCAGGGGAGCGGCTTTGCCGGCGGCCTTGAAACGCGGGAGCAGGCCCCAGTGCATGGTCTTTAAGCGGCGGCGCTTGCCGTCGAACAGCACCACCAGCACGCTGTTGGCCGGCGCGATGTTGTAGCGGGGGAGATACTCTTCCTTAAGCCTGAGCACATCCTCGCCATCAACCTCGAACCGCTCGGCGATCTCCTCCAGCCGGGCCGTCAATGTGAATCTTCCGCACATGGGGTACCTTTCCCACGAAATACACTAAATGGCACTAAAACCAGAATTTGCCTAATTATTTTTCGAGAGATTTCATGCTTCCTTCGACGTTGCACTTCGGCATTGCTCAGTGTAGCACTCAGGACAAGCTTTAGCGGGCATTAATCCGGGAATCCCTTTCCCACTAAAGACACTAAAACATTAAACCACAGTTAAATAAATTTAGTGAATATTTCGTGCCTTTTCGTGGGCAGCATCCCTGGGCACCTTTCCCCACCAAAGACACTAAAACAAGAACTTACCTAATTATTTTTCGAGAGATTTCGTGCTTTTTCGTGGGCAGCGTGTTGGTCGTTTTCAGCTCATCAGCCGCTGTTCGCCCTGCAGCTGGCGGATGTCCTCCACGTTCCGGGTGCACTCCAGGCAGCCCAGGTATTTTCCGGTCTCGTCGCGCAGGGCAAAGAACTCGATCAGCACCATCTGCTTCTGGCCGCCGGGGCCCAGCGGGAGCTGGATCCAGAACCGGGCCTGGTCCCGTTTCTTCTCCTTGAACTCGTTGACGATGGCCTCCACCTTGGCCAGGCTGCTTTGGGGGTGGCACTGGCGGAAGTTCATACCCATGCTGCCCATGGGGCGCTTGAAGAGTCTTGTCTCGTGCTGGTTCCAGCCGATGACCTCGTCATTGTGGTCGATCACCGTCAGCTCGTAAGGCACGGTCTCCAGCAGGGCCTTGACCAACTGGTCGTTCATGCGGTCGAACATGGGAAAACTCCTTATATTATAGTTTCAGCTTCATGGTCAGGGCCACTTCGCCGTCCGAAGTGTCTTGGTTGGTGTAAAGGGAAAGGTCCACCCCGTCTATCTGGTAGCCGTGCCGGCGGTAGAATTTGATGGCCGGATAGTTGGTGGTCTGGGTCTCCAGGGTTATCACCCTAGCCTTCTGGTCCCGGGCCGTCTCCAGAGCTTTGTCCAGCAGCATCCCGCCCAAACCCCGGCCCCGGAACTCCGGCATTACCTCCAGGTCGTGCAGATGCAGGGAGCGGTTCCATTCCCGCAGCTCCAGCAGGGCCACTCCAACCATCCTGTCCCCGATGAAGGCCCCCCAGGAAAGGCCCTGGGCCGCCACCTCCTTCTGAATTTCCAGGTCATCCCGGGTTCGGGCCCATCTCTTGACGTAGGGGCTGTCCCGCTTTTCCAGCCTCAGGCTGATGACAGTGTTCTCTTCGGTCTCGGTCTTTTCAACCCGGTACGCCTGGTCCGATTCATAGCCGGTGAAAAGGAACCCGTGCCTTTCCAGTTCATCGATGCCTGCCAGGCGCTTGATGACGACGTCTGGTATGTTCATCTGTCTTTTACCATTTGGCAATTTTCCCGGTGAAATATCCCAGCGCCCCGCCCAGTATCAGCGTCATGGCTCCGATGGGAACCAGGCTCAACGGCTCTTTGGCGCCGATCAGGACGGCGGAGGGCAGAAGGACCAGCAGGGAGATAACAACGCCCTTGACGGCCGGGTTGATCTTCCACTCCACCGAAGAGGTCAGCACCCCGGAGACCAGCCACAGGCTGAGGGCCGAGAGGTTGGCATCCCAGCTGAGTTTTTGCAGCAGCATGGGGACCAGGTCTATGATCCCGGCCGCCAGGCCCAGGGCAAGGCCGAGGAGAATCTTCTTTTTCATGCGGTTGTCACATTATCTTGTCAAACGATTTCATCACCCCGTCCGCCCGGAAATCCACCTCCTTCAGCTCCTTCTCTTTTTCGAAGATGATGAAGGTATGCTTGTTCACAAGGTTTTTTGGGTCAAGGTTCATCCCCAGCTGTTCCCGGTAGACTTCAAGCCTCTGAGCTTTTGGGATCTCCCGGTGCCGGGCCAGGTTCCGGAAATACCTGAAATACGAACTGGCCAGTATCAGCGGGTAAAAGAAGGGGAGCAGGAACAGCGAGCCCTTGCTGAGACGGACATATTTGACCTCTCGGATCCGGAACCCGGCCAGCTTTGCCAGTATCCTCAGTTTCTGCAGGCCGATCAGGAAGATGTGGCCGTGGTATATCTGGCTGGATACGCTTTTATCGGACATCCAGATGTCGTCGATCTCATTGGGCGGCATCTGCCGGGCGGTCTCGCTTTCGAACAGCAGATGGCTGAGCTTGGCGGCCAGAGTGGAGGCCGAGGGAGTGGTCAGCAAAAGCCTTCCGTTCGGCTTCAACACCCGGTTGAATTCCTTAAAGGCCTTAAGCTGGTCGCTGAAGTGCTCTATCCCTTCCTGGCAGATCAGCATGTCGGCATGGCCGTCGGCCACAGGGATCTTCTCCATGATGTCGGCCCGTTTGCACTCCACGCATTTGAGCATGAAATACTCGGGGAACAGGTCAAAAGGCTCGACTATGGCGCCGTGCTCCAGCAGTATCTCGGTGGTGGCCCCGTTCCCGGCCGGAACGTCCAGCACCACCTGGTTCCGCAGCTGGTCTTTTTGGCCGTCCAGATATTTCTTGACGTAATATTTGGGGCTTTTGGGATTGTTGATGTGGGCGTCGATCATGATCTTTTCATTATTATTGGGGCGGTGTTTGAGTGCTCCGGCTGGCTTCGATAATGTCGGTGATTGAGTGCTAAATAAGCGTATCGAAATCACCGACCACTCAGCCAGCCACGGAGCGTACTTGTCCTGAACAAGGGCGAAGCATCGAAACCACCGGCTGCATATCACTCCACCACGAAGGTCAGCCTTATCAGTCCGGGTTCTACCAGGTTCCAGGTGCGGATGTGCAGCCGGCCGATCTCCGAGGTGTTATTCACGTGCGGGCCGCTGCAGGGCGTTACCACCTCCGGGCCGATGCGAACCAGCCTTACGTTCTCCGCGCCCTCCGGCAGGCGGTGCAGGGAGCAGTAGGCGGCGGCCTCGCCGGCGGTCATCTGTTCGTAGGTGACATCCAGTTTCCGGGAGATGATCTCGTTAGCTTTGGTTTCGGTCTGCTGGATGATCTCTTCCAGGGGCAGGCCGCTTTGGACCGCAAAGTCACAGCGGACCTTGGTGCCCTTGAACCGGGTGTCCAGCAGTTGGCCGTTAAAGAGCAGCCCGAAGACCGCGGTCAGTATGTGTTCGGCAGAGTGCTGCCGGGGATCGGTGGCTGGCATGATACTTTCCTGCTGTCTGCCGGTGTCACTGCGAGGATTGCACAACATCGGGCAAACGAAGCAGTCTGACTTAGTATTATTAGTTGGATCACTTCGTCTGTAAGGCAGTGGTGCATATCCCTTCGTTCGTCAATCAAGCAGTATAACTCGGGACAAGCCTCGTGATGACTAGTTGGGGGCGGTCAGGTCCTTGGCCATGATGATACTGCGGAAATCCACCACCTCCCATTTGACCCGATCCACCTGCTTAAAGCCCCAGCGCTGGTACATTTCTATCAGGTCCGTGGCATTCTCGCAGGTATCCAGGGCCAGGAATTTTACCTGGTTCTTTTTGCAATGGTCTTCCACCGTCAGATAAAGCCTTTTGCCCAGGCCGGTGCCCTGCAGGGCCGGATCCACCCCGAACTGTCCGAAATGCCAGACATCATCCCGCTGGTAGTAAGCCGAACTGGAATTCTTCTCCGGGCCGTAGACCGAGATGGTGCCCACGATGGCGCCGTCCCTGACGGCCAGGAAGGAGGTTCCCTTTTTAAGCCGTCTTTCGGTGACGGTGTCGTCCTGGCGCGAGGCCCAAAAGCGGACGCCCTGCTCGGCCGGCTTGGCGTAGGCCCGGTGTAGGAGGGCGGTGATCTCCGGGATGGAGTCGCCGGGCTGGTATGGACGGATGAGGATATTGTCTGACATTTTATTTATCTGACTTACCCAGGAACCTTTATCCACAGATTAACGCAGATTAAAAAACCTTTTTGTGTTTAACAATTATGATCTTGCATAGAAAAATCTGTGTAAATCTGTGAAATCTGCGGATTAAAAAGTTTTTGGAGTTTGTTCCGGAGCTAATGGGGTAGATGTTCTATTTTAAAATTATCTCCAGGGCTATGTCGTGGGGTTCGGTGAACTTAAATTTACGGTAGACCGGTTCGCCGCCCTTGGTGGCGTGCAGTTCCACCTTGTCCAGGCCCCGCAGTTTGGCCTCTTCCAGAAGTTTTTGGAAAAGCGAAGACCCGATCCCGTTCCCGCGGAATTCCCGGATGGTGAACATGTTCAAGATGTAGCCGGTCCGGCCGGTGGGCAGTTCAAAGTTGCCGGGCTGCTCCCGGAAGACGATCCCGCTGAACCCGACCGGCTTGTTTTCGTATTCGGCGATCCAGGAAACGAAGGTATCGTTCTTAAACGCCCCGGCCAGGTATTGCCGCAGGGACTGCCTTACCGAAGCCTCCAGTTCGGGGGATGGGTTGCAGTGGACCTCTTTTAGAAAGATGATCCGGTGCTCGATGAGGGTTTCAATGTCTGCGGAAGCGGCTTTGCGGAGGGAGAGTTTGGTTTTGTTGATTATCATGGGATAAAGCCATTATTGTTGTTGGACATGCTGTTAAGGATAAATATTAGCTAAAGCTAAGCAACAAACAACTCATACCTCTTTGCAAGTCTATCGCGATCAGGATAATTTATTTTTTTTGCAGGCAAAATCAAAGTCTTTCCTTCCATTGATTGCAAACCGTATTTTAGCATAGGTCCGTCAATTTCACTTAAAATGTTTTCCCGTACTTTTATAGTGAAATCGGGCGTTATCCCAATTATATTATTATCATAAGCAGCATGATGTATTTTGCACAAAGACAATCCATTTTGCACTATGGGCTCACCATCCTTTTCCGAGTCTGGTATTATGTGGGCAGCATCAAGTAACTCCACATGTTGGAGTTTACACATAGTGCATTGCCTAGAGTATGCATCTAATACAAATTCCCTAAAGGCGGTTTGGTGGAGTCGTTGTTTTGTTACGGCGGTAATATATCTCCGAACGCCAATATCCGATTCCCGAATATTAAATGCGGCACGGTTCACGGGCTGTATATCTGGTTGTAAATAATTAATGGCAGGATTTATTGCGGCTTTTATTTTAAGGTTAATGGGATCGTTTGAAACGATAAATAAAGGCCACACGGCGACATATTTGCCGGGTTTGATACTGTGAAAATAAATAAGTGGTGTTCTTTGTTCAAATGCTTTGGTTAAACCAAGGTTGTCACGGTGATCTGGATTAGTCCCCCTATAACGATATTCAAGTAATCCTTCTGAAGTAAAACCATCGTCGTAAGGACCAGTACTAGTCGTAGTTATGGATATTGGAATTGTGAAGCCTTTTGGGAACCAAATCCCCGAAGCACCTATTAATGTAATATTCTGACCATGGCAATAAAATTTATTTATAAGGTCATTTCTTTCAAAGACGCCGCCATTAAGTTTGGATTGATCTTCCAACCAAGCAAATGCTGCCGCACGAATTTCTTCTTCCATATTTGCCACGGGCTTTATCCTCAGCTATTAGGTTTGTGAAGGGCGTCTTAAATCAAATCAATTACTTTATCACATCCATCCCCATATACGGCCTCAGCACCTCCGGCACAGTAATGCTCCCATCGGCGTTCTGGTAATTCTCCATCACCGCTATCATGGTCCGGGGCAGGGCCAGCCCCGAGCCGTTCAAAGTATGCACGAATTCCGGCTTGGCCTTTGGTTCCCGGCGGAACTTGATGTTGGCCCGGCGGGCCTGGAAATCCCCGAAGTTGGAGCAGGAGGAGACCTCCAGCCACTCCTGGCAGCCCTCGGCCCAGATCTCAATGTCGTACTTCTTGGCGGCGGTAAAGCCCAGGTCGCCGGTGCACATCTTCAAGATCCTGTACTTAAAGCCCAAAGCCTGCGGGATCTTCTCGGCGTCGGCGATCAGTTTGTCCAGTTCCTGGTTGGAATTCTCCGGCAGGACGAACTTCACCAGTTCCACCTTGTCAAACTGGTGGCCCCGCTTGATGCCCCGGACGTCCTTGCCGGCCGACATCTTTTCCCGCCTGAAGCAGGCGGTGTAGGCCACGTGGTTGACCGGCAGCAGGGAGCCGTCCAATATTTCCTCGCGGTACATGTTGGTCACCGGCACCTCGGCGGTGGGCACCCACCAAAAATCCTCCTCAATGTCCCGGTAAACGGTGTCGGCAAACTTCGGCAATTGGCCGGTTCCCACCAGGCATTTTCCGTTGACCATGTAGGGCGGATAGATCTCGGTGTAACCGCTCTGCCGGGTGTGGACGTCCAGCATCCAGGTGATCAACGCTCTCTGTAATCTAGCCCCGGCGCCCTTCAGCAGATAGAACCGGCTGCCGGAGATCTTGGCCCCGCGCTCAAAGTCTATGATGCCCAGCTTTTCGCCCAGCTCCCAATGGGGCTTTAGGGCAAAGTCGTATTTCTTCTCCTGGCCCGCGGTGCGGTCCACCAGGTTCTCGGACTCGTCCTTGCCGATGGGCACCGAGGGGTCGGGCATATTGGGCAGGGAAAGGGTGGCCTCGGACAGTTTCTCTTCGACCGTGCGCAGCTCGTCGTCCAGCGCCTTGATCTGGTCGCCCACCTGGCGCATCTCCACTATCTTCTGGTCGGCCAAAGGCGACTTTTCCTTCTTCAGTTTGGCGATCTCCTCGGAAACGCTGTTGCGCTGGGCCTTTAGCACCTCCACCTCCTGGACGATGGTCCGGCGTTTGGTATCCAGTTCCAGGAACGGCCCCAGGTCGGCCTTTTCTCCCTTGTCGGCTATGGCTTTCTTGACCAGCTCGATGTTCTCCCGGATGAATTTGGGATCCAGCATAGTAAGTTCCTTTGTATTTATTGACAGGATTATTTACTTTACAATGGGAGGACGGATATTACCTTTGACAGGATTAACATGATTCACGGGATTATATTTTACCGGGGAAAGCCAACTATTACTTTTGGCAGGGGCAACACGATTAACAGGATTTATCATTTAACAGGGAAAGGCAATCATTACCTTTGATAAAAGCGACGCGAACTCTTGAAAACAATTAAAAAAAGAAATCATGTAAATCCTGTCGAGGTTATCCCTTCAGCAGCTCTGACCAGGCGCTGAAGTCAAGGTCCAGGTACGGCACATCCTGCTCGATCCGTTCCTTGCGGCCCTGCATGAACCCGGCCACCCAGGGGTTGTCGATATTGTTGACGTCGAAACTGCGGTGGATGGCGCCGTAGAGGTCTATTTCCCGGATCTTCAGGAAAAGCGGGATCTCTTTAAGCCATTTGGGGTCCAGCCGGTTCTCCTGGGCATAGCCCTCCAAAAAATGAGGCAGGAGCCCTTTTACCAAGGCGGCCGGGTCCGGCCGGCCCTCGGCCAGGTAGAACAGCACTATGGCTATGTCGCAGATGAACCAGGAATACAGGCTGTCGTCAAAGTCGAACAGCACCAGCTCTTCATTCCGGTCTATCAGCATGTTCCCGCCGTGGGCGTCGTAATGGATCAGCCCAAAGGAGTCGCGGTCCCGGGGCAGGGCCCCGGCCCGGGCCATCGCCTGGTTGTATCTCTGCAGCACCAGGGGCTCCGTCCGTGGCAGGTATTTGCTCAGCTCATTGTTGGAGGGGTCTTCCCACTGCGGCCTTTTGGCCAGGGGGTCCTTGGGGACATAGTCCTTGGCCAGGGCGTGCATCCGGCCCAGCAGTTTTCCGTAGGTCCGGTAAAGTTTTGGGGTCCAGTCGGCCCCGCGGGCGGGACGGCCGTCTATCTTCACAAAGGCCGTGGCCAGGAAATGCCCGCCCCGGCCGTCCGCTATCGGCTCCACCAGCTTTCCATTCTCCGACATCACCGCCCCGGCCACCGGCACCCCGTTGGCCGCCAGGTAGTTGATCCAGCCGGCCTCGCCCCGGATCAGCTCTTCGCTGCGGCGCAGGCTGTGGCTGATCCGCAGGATGTAATGCCCGGGATCCCGTTCAAACGAATAGATGAAGCTCTCGAACCCGCCCAGTTCCCCGATCTTTCCCTGGGCCACGGCGTAGCGCTTCATGGCCTCGGCCAAAATGTCCTGATTGAATCTTTCCCTGATCCGGCTTTCCATGATCCCTCAATCTCCGTCTGGTTTAAGGGGACATAACTCTTAACAATATCATAAAACATTGTCAAAGTCAAAAGCAAAAAACTTAAAAATACCGCCGTCCGGCCGGGGCTAAAACAAAGAACGGGCGCACCGAAATGCGCCCGTTCTTAAAGGCCATCAGAGGTTTACTTAAGCCAAACCAGCTTGCCGGTGGCTGTCCTGTCTCCGGCCTGGATACGGTAGAGATACACGCCTCCGGGAACGCTGTTTCCCTTGGCATCCCGGCCCCGCCACACCACCTGGTGTTTTCCGGCAGGATAGCTGCCGGAGGCCACGGTGGCCACCTTCTGTCCGGCCAGGTTGTAGACCGAGAGCACCACTTGGGAAGCCTTGTCCAGGCTGAAGTTCAGCCGGGCCGAGCCCCGGGCCGGATTGGGCCAGGCCGGAGCCAGGGCGAACTTGTGGACCAGCGGCTGGTCAACCGGCTGGCCGGCCACCCCGGTGGGGGTCAGGCTGCCGTATAATACGAAATTATGCCCGTAGACGCCGGTCCAAACGCTGCTTTGGTGAACATAGCCGGTGCCCATGCCGAATCCGCCGTTGGGGTTGTACCAGAATCCCTCATAGCTGCCGCGCAGGGGCATGGTGTTCTGATTGATATACCATTGGCCGCCCACGTCATAGTTCATCTGGCCCTGGAAGGCCATCCACAGTCCGGGATTGTTTCCGTAGACCTTTACCTGCGAGGGCAGGCGGACCATGAAGCTTCCGGCGTTATCGGTATAGTTGGCCGGGGTGAAATAGCCGCTCCATAGGGGCTGGCTGAAGGCGGGATAGCCCGGAGCTCCGGAGCTGTCCGGCATTATTGTTAACTGGATGCTGTCCAAGGGTCCTATGCCGTATTGGCCCTGGACATAGACGGAATCCAGCCACAGGGAATCCGGTCCCGCGATCCAGAAGTCTTCCATTATCCAGCAGTCATAGGCATCGTTGGCCGGTTCAAAATTCTGGGCGGCCGAGCCCGAAGGCGAAGAGGCATCGATCTGGTACCAGACCGCGTCCATGATCTCACTGGTGACGATCATGGTGTCGTTGGCCGTATTCTGGTCCAGGCTCCAGTTGACATAGGCCTTAAAGGTATGGATCGTGCCGGCTGTCTTTGAAGCGGTCCAGTCGGGGAAGATGATGGTGGCTGTGCCGGCCGAATCCAGGTCGCACCAGCGGTTCAGATTATAAAGCTCTACGCCGGCGCTGTCGATG
>JAURWH010000193.1 GCA_030655055.1 bacterium | reverse complement strand
AACTGTGGTATTGCCAGTTGGAGAAGAACTTGATTTTAATCAGCGAGGCCCCAAGAGTGTGCTTGCTGCCTTTGAAAGCCATACGATTTCAGGAATACCATTTTATCAATCAGTAGAATCAAAATTTCCAAAAAACGAGAGACCGATTGGGGCAGGATTAGGATATAGCAAGTTTATTTCATTCAACAAAGAGTCAAACAATCTTAACGGCGCAATTTTTGTTGTAACAACTAGAAACTTAAGTAAAGACCAGCAACACTACGGACTATATCATAATACACCAGTAGAAGGTATTGACAGCATTCTTGATAAGGTAATCCAAGAAGCTAATGAACAAAAAATAGAATCTATTTCAGTTCCTCTTCTTGGAACTGGCTATGCAAATATTGCTGTGACACATAATAATAAATTGCTTAAAGCAAAATTGGATAAAATTGTCGCCCTTATCAGTATGCAAAAATTTGAAGAAGCACTAAAAAATAAAACTTCAAAACTAAAGCGGGCAATAATCGTAGTGTATTCAAACAATCATTACAGTGCGGAAGAAGCTGCTATATGGAAAGACATAGTTAAATTTGCAGCTAAAAGCAAAGAAGAACAAATTACTGATATAAAGAATGAAATTAAACAGTTTCAAGAGGCTGCTGAACAAAGTTCATAATCGGGTAGCCGGGGGTTTTTCTCCCCCAGCCCCCACACCACCCGGCATGCGGGTCCGCACCGGGCGGTTCGATAGAATTACCGGGCCGTAGCCGGGTAATGAAGCTTCACCCACAGTTCTTTGACAGATAGTAGACCTAGATCCTTCAACCATTGGTTAGTCATACCGTGCTGAGCCGCCAGCCTGCGGGACATAGCCCACGGGCCGCCGCGATTCAACCCTGCTCTGATGGAGGTGCCAAGTTGCACACCCATACTCAGCAGGTTCCGAATCTTGGTGCGGCACCAGCGCCACTGTTTCCAGTAGCACAGCCGTATTCTGCGCCGTATCCAGCCGTCTATTTCCGGGATTTCACGGTAATACTCCGAGATGCCGAAGTACCCCATCCAGCCACGGAGATATTGGGCCAGCTTAAACAACCGGTACTTCATGGAGACCCGCCAGCTTCTTCCGGTGTACTGCTTGACGCGGCGTCTGAATTCCCGGTATGCCTTGTCAGACCAGATGATACGGGTTCCGCTGAAGATGAAACCAAGAAAGTCGATGCGGGATGTTCTTGCTACCGAGCTTTTGGTTTCATTGACCGTAAGCTTGAGTTTGTGCGTCAGGAAGGTTTTCATGCCCTCCATTACCCGGTCACCGGCACGCTGGCTTTTGACCAGTATGACGAAGTCGTCAGCGTAGCGGACGAACTTGTGACCGCGTGTCTCAAGCTCTTTGTCCAGTGTGTCGAGCAGGATGTTGGCTAAAAGCGGTGAGAGCGGCCCACCCTGGGGAACACCCAGGCGGGTCTTTTCCAGACGCCCGTTCACCTTCACCCCGGCTCGCAGGTACTTGCCGATCAGGGCTAACACCCGCTTGTCGTGGACTTTTCTGCCCACCAAATGCATGAGCAGGTCGTGATTGACCGTGTCGAAGAACTTGGCAAGGTCGATATCCACGGCAATACGGTAGCCCTGCCGGATGTACTCCCGAACCTGCCGAACAGCGTCTTTCGCTGAACGACGGGGACGGAAACCGAAACTTGATTCCGAGAAGTCCGGATCGAAGATCGGTGTCAACACTTGGGCAATGGACTGTTGGGTCAGCCGGTCGAGCACGGTTGGTATCCCCAGTGGACGGGTTCCGCCCGTTGCTTTGGGAATCTCCACCCGTTTCACCGGCAAGGGAAGGTAGCTGCCTGTCATCAGCGATTCGCGGATTGTTTTCCAGTGAGTACGGGTATGGTCGGGGAATTGTTCGATGGTAATGCCATCGACGCCGGGTGCGCCTTTGTTGGCCCGTACCCGTTTCCACGCTTGCTCCATGTTCGCACTGGACAGTATCCGCTCCAGTAGGTGTTGCTCCGGGTTTGGCTGGTCAATGACGCGCTCCATGGGCATTCCCCCGGTCGGGTTCTCTATGTCATGAAAGCTCATTGGGGCTCCTCCCCATTCTTCGTTCGGCCCTTCGGCGGGGTAAGTCTTCCCGGCTAACCGGGCTTGTTTCCAGCCGTCCAATCGCATGGGGACGGCGTCCGACGCCTACTATGGCTTCTGCTGACTTCTGCCCGATACCCGGCATGTTGCCATGCAGAGCGCAGCCCCAAACATCTGGGACGGCAATTCGGACAGATCTCCCCGGATAAGAACGTGAACTGTCGCTACACAACCGCAGCATTTACCATTTCTCCTGAATCCGTGGAACTTCGTCATGTTGTGCTGACTTGTCCGGATGATGGCCTTATATGCTGTTTCTGTTCGTCAGCTCATAGCTTTGCGCTCCGGCTTCCTCCAGACCCCTCCTCGCGGAGACGCCCTTGCCTTCGGCTAGTACTTCGTTTACCCTGTCTCGCGACAGTGACTGGATTCTCGTACAGGGGACTTGCACCCCATAAGTTCACGCCCATGACGGGCGTACACCAGG
>JAURWH010000192.1 GCA_030655055.1 bacterium | reverse complement strand
CGGCCGGCTGGAGGATCAAAACGATTTTCTTGTCAACTGCGGCGATCATCCTGGCGGCCTTTTCCACTTCATCTGCCGTGGTCTGGTTGCAGATCACCATTTTTACGAAGGCCTTGTCCCTGGCGGTCTGCAGGAACTGCTGCTGTACTTTCCAGATGTCTTTCCCGCAGGCCGAGGGCGGCTTGATGTCCATTGCCACCACATCCAAACCAGTGATGATATTTGCCAACTCATCGGGCAAGGTGCCGTTGGTCTCCAGGTACAGCCGGCAACCATGCTTTTTCAATTTCGGGATCAGGGCCGCAATGAACTCTGTTTGCAGCAGGGGCTCGCCCCCGGTGAAGGAAACGAAATCGTCAGGATGTGTAATGGCCTGGATCTTGTCCAACACTTTCTGGATATCCATCTCAACCGCTTTGTCCCCGGCTTTAGCCAGCGGGGTGTCGCAATAACTGCAGTCCAGGTTGCACCCGGCAAAGCGGACGAAGGTGGTGGGCTCGCCCAGGTAAAGGCCCTCGCCCTGCAGGGAATGGAATATTTCGGCAATCCTGGCGTTCACGGTCATTTATATATCTTATAATCTGAATTACTGCTTTCCACCCGGATCCTTCCCTTGCTGATCAGGGCGTTCCAGCCGGCCTGCATCCACAGTTTGGAGGGAAACAGAACCTCTTCCACCATGATGAACTCGGCCTTCATGGAAAACTCGTTCACCGGCCAGCTCAGCTTGGGCATGGTGATGTCCATCTTTTCCAGCGACATGTCCTGCGGGTCATAGCTTATGGTTCCGGCCAGGTCTCCGCCTTTGGGCTTTTTGGGCTTGAATGATATGCCGGCTCCGGACCGGTCCACCAGGAACTCGTATTTGGGGTCGTTCAGTTTGGGAAGTTCCATGCTTTGGCTATGACCCTTGCCATCCTCCCGCTTTTTCTGCTTCTTGTCGCTGGTGTATACTATCTGGCGGTCCAGCAGGGAATCACCCAAAAACTTCTGCCAGGTCTTAACGGTGTCGGTCTTCTCGACCAGCCCCTGTTTGTCCAGTTTGTGGACATAGCTGAGGGTGGTGAAGCTGTAGACCAGATTCTTCTTGAGCTCCTTCTGCCGGTCCAATTGCTGCTGGACTTTATTGAGCACGGAGTCCTGTGCAACTGCTGATAGCTGGGAAACGGCTATTATGAAAATAGTCAGAAAATAACGCATGTCAGGCTGTTTTAATGTTCTTATGCTGTTGGGTCCAATTTTCCCGCTTCCCTGAATCCCTTGGCCCGCAAAAGGCAGGAATCACAAGTTCCGCAGGGTTTCTTTCCCCCCCGGTAGCAGGACCAAGTCATCTGATAGGGCACCCCCAACCGGATCCCCAATTTTACGATCTGGGATTTGGACAGTTTCAACAACGGGGCAACTATCCTGATCGGTTTTCCCTGGCGTCCGGCCTTGGTCCCCAGTTTATAAACTTTTGACATGGCAGATATGAAATCCGGCCGGCAGTCGGGATAGCCGGAATAGTCCAGGGCGTTGGCCCCGATCAGCACCGCTTCCGCGCCGATGGCCTCGGCGCAGGACAGCCCGTAGCTGAGGAACAGGGTGTTGCGGCCCGGCACGTAAGTGGAGGGTATCTGCGAGCCGATGTCCCTGGTGCTTTTGGCGCTGGGAAGGGCGGAGGCCTTGTCCAGCAGGCTGCTGCCCCGCCAGGGTAATTTTACCGGGATGACGTCATACGCCACCCCGGTCTTTTTGCATAATGCCTTGGCCGAAGCTATCTCCCGGCTGTGCCTTTGTCCGTAGTCAAAGATCAGGGCCCGGGACTGCCAGCCCTTGGCCAGGGCCCAGTAAAGCACGGTGGCCGAATCCAGCCCGCCGGAAAGCAGCACCACGGCCTTTTTAGAACGGGCCATAGGTGGCCTTGGCGTGTTCGGTCTCCCAAACGGAGACCTTGTTGATCTTGACCTTGGGCGAATTGAATTTCAGGGCCATCTCTTCGAAGACCACCCGGGCGATGTTCTCGGCGGTGGGGTTGATCTTGTCGAAGGGCTTGACCTCGTTCAGGTCCTGATGGTCAAAGCGGCCCAGCAGTTTCATCAGGGCTTCCCGGATGTCGCCGAAATCGGCCACCATCCCGGTCTTGTTAAGCGCCTTGGCCTTGAGCTCTACTTCCACCTGATAATTGTGGCCGTGGACATTCTCGCATTTCCCGGCATAGTCCCGTAAATGGTGGGCGGCCGAAAAATTCTTGTAAACCGAAACAAAGTACATGGTCTCTCCTTGAAAAAACAATTGTAAAAC
>JAURWH010000191.1 GCA_030655055.1 bacterium | reverse complement strand
ACAGCACTTCTTCCCTGGTCTTCCAGGGGAATGCCGTAAGCCAGATGATGCCTTCGACCGTCAACCATTTAAGCAAGCTGGCCTGGAACCGGACCAGCTCCCTGATGGTCACCGCCGCGCTGGTTTTGCACGACACACTGCAGCTGGGGCAGGGGGTGGTGGATAATTCCACCAATCTCACCCTTCGTTCCGGCCTGACCACGGTCCGCAGCTCCGGCATCCTGATGATGCCGCCGGTGCGCGAAGGGCCGAATGATGTGGTCTACCAGACCCACGGCGGGGGCCAGCTGGCGGCGGGGAACGAGCTTCCCGGCAACGCCACCGACCTGCGCGATCTCTCCATCAACGCTTTACCCAATGATACAGTGGCTATCTCATTTGACGAACAGGTGAACGGCAGGTTGAGTCTGTTTGAAGGGGCTCTATCCCTGGGCAGCAATGCCCTGACCCTGCGTGACACCATCGACTTGTTCACGGGCCAGTTGTTGACCGACAGCACCTCGACCCTGCAGATTTTCAACAGCCCCTATCTGGTCTCCCTGCCGGCTTCGGTCAAAGAGCTGGGCAGCCTGGTCCTTAACAGTCCGGCGGGACTGGAGCTGGCGGACACCACCCGTATCAGCGTCAGTTACCAGCAGACATCGGGAAAGATCGGTTTTGGCCAGCTGATCTACGGTCCGGCGGCCACCCTGGAATACAATAATGTCGCGGTTGACACTACTTCCAACTATGAATTCCCCGGCATGGCCGGCCCCCGCAACCTGACGGTATCCACCGGCGGGGCATTGCAGCTTCATGCCGGCCGCACCATCCCGGGAACCCTGACCTTATACAGCATGCTTAACACCGGGGCCAACACGGTAACAGTAGATACTTTTGGCGCCGGGGTCCAGGGAACCTCTTTCGTGGAAGGGCAACTGGCCAAGCTGATCCCGTGGACGGCCGACACCACCATCACCTACGAACTGGGAACCTGGGGCGCCGGACCCAGTCCGGTTTCAGTGCAGGTATACAACAATACCGTTCCGGCCTTCGTCACCGCCGGGATCAAGGGAGCGGGGCATCCCCTGGCCAACGACTCCAGTTCCTGTCTTAAAAAGTTCTGGTCCTTCTCCGGGGCCGGTCTGGCGGCCGACGCCAGTCTGATCACCCTGAACTATCTGGCGGGCGATTTCAACACGGGATTCACCGAGGCAGCCGACGAATCCACCATGGTGGCCGGGCGCTATGACAACGGGGCCACTCCGGGCTGGCAGTTCCCCGTCATCGTTACCCGTAACATTCTTGGTACCAGCGACGGGGGGTCGATAGTGCTGAGCCACCCCGGCAATTTCGCCGATAATCCAGAGTTCACCCTGGCCCGGGATTCCATGACCATCTTCAACCCGATGGTTGATACTACCAACCCGGCGGTAACCCTGGTCAGTCCTTCGTCCGGAGCCACCGGCATCCTTCTGCAGCAGCAGGTGGTGGTCAGCTTCTCCGAGCCTATGGACACCGCCAGTTTCCGGTTCCGGTGCACACCCGATCCGCTGTATTGGAACCTGTCCTGGATCAGCGGGGACAGCCAGGTGATCATGTCGCACGGCGATTTTGCGCCCGGCATACTGTACAGCTTCCGGGTCGACTCGGCGGCTGATAAATCAGGCAATCCCATGCTGAACCCGCCCTACCAGTGGAGCTTTACCACGGTGATGCCGGATTCGATGAGCTTTAACCTGGCCGGCGGGGCCTACCGGATGTTCTCGGTGCCGCTGTCCCCGGTCGACTCCACCCCGGCCCAGATCCTGGGAGACGAGCTGGGGGCCTATTCTGATTCCACCTGGCGCATCTTCGGATACAAACCGTCATCGGGCTACGCGGAGCAGCCCAACCTCTCCAGCGGTCAGGGCTACTGGCTGGCCACCGCCGGCAACGCCCAGGTGGAGGTCAAGGGCACCAGGTTGATGAACTTCTTCAACCAGCCCATAGACAGCGGCTGGAACCTGATCGGGGATCCATTTGACACCACGGTCACCCTGGCCAACGCCATTATCAGATGGACTGACACCATCGGTCACTTTGTCAATTTCACGGATTCCACCGTCAACAGCGTGGTGCGCCAGAGGATGTACAACTGGCAGGATGCCAGCCCGGATTTCGAGAACAACGGGACCTGGGACAGCCTGACCCCCTACAACGCCGGGGACCAGATGCATCCCTGGACAGGCTATGCCCTGTATGCCGTAAGGCCCTGCACCCTGATGATGGAGCGGTTCATGGGCAAGGGGCAGGTTGAACCGGCCAAGGCCCCCCAATATCAGATCGACTGGCAGCTGGCCATGGATGTTGTTTCCGGCAATGCGGTGGATCGGGGCCTTAAGCTGGGAGTCTCTCCCCAGGCCAGGGAAGCCTACGACCGGCTGGATGCTGAAAAGCCCCCGCTGATCTCCAGTAACGTCAAAGCCTTTTTCTTGCATCAGGACTGGAACCAGGGTCCATGCCAGGATTATCAGACCGACTTTCGTCCGGCGGCAGACTACATCGAATGGCCGCTGATGATCGAGGCGGCCAAGGCCGATCAGCCGGTGGTGCTGAATACCCAGATCACCGGAGAGCCGGGGAACGGAGGTTACCTCTACCTGCTGGACCGGAAAAAAGGAAAGACCTTCGACCTGAAGACCCAGAAGACGATCGGCTTTTCCGGTTCCCAGGAACTGGCGGTGGTCTATTCCTCCAGCCCGTTTGACGGCCGGAACCTGACGCCGCTTACCTTTGGGCTGGGGCGGATGGGCCCCAACCCCTTCATTAAAGGAACAACCATCAATTACCAGCTGCCGCAGGCCGGGCTGGTGAGCATGGCGGTCTATAACATAACCGGCCAGAGGGTGAGGACCCTGGTCAGTCAGAACCTGCCTCCGGGATACTATTCCCAGGTCTGGGACGGCCGGAATGACGGGGGCCGGGCCCTGTCGGCCGGGGTATACATAGTCAGGCTCAATGCCTCCGGCCGGAGCGCCGCCCAAAAGATAGTCAAGCTGCAATAGGCGAAAGGAAAATAAAATGATGATCAACAATACCTGCAAAAGAGCCATCAGCCTGGCTGTCATAGCCCTCCAAATGCTCTGGCTGGCCGCTCCGGCCCTGGCCGAATACAAGCCCACCGAGGCCAAGATCAACTTCATGAAAGGCCAGGTGGAGGTCCAGAAATCCCAGGGCATCACCTGGACCAAGGCCTCGGTCAAAATGAAGCTCTTGTCCGGCGACAAGATCTCCACCGAGGACGGAGCCGAGGCCGAGATAGTGCTGGAGGATGGCAGCGTGCTGAAGATGAAGGACAAGAGCCTGCTTCTGATCCAGCGGATGGAGAAGCAGAAGAAACCTTCAATGAGCGTGGTCAATTCGTTCAAGGTCCGGACCGGCAAGGTGCTGGGATGCGTCCGCAAGATGAGTTCGCTGGATTCCAAGTTCCTGGTGGAAACCCCCACCGCGGTGGCCGGGATCCGGGGAACGGTGTTCGGCATCTACGTGGAAGGGGATTCCACCGAGCTGGACGTGCTTAAGGGCGAGGTGGGGATCAAGGGCGACAACGGGGAAGAGGTGATGGTGGGCGAGAAGATGACCACCACCGTAAGCAAGGGCGACTCGGCCCGGCACCCGGTGGCCATGACCGCCGCCAAGATATCCTTTATGATGCTATGGGCCGGAGCGGCCATCAAGCTGGGCAGCATGGGAGCGGCCACCGCCACCGCCTGGTATGCCTCCACCGCGGCCATTGTCACCGGGGCCACGGCGGTGGTGGCGGGATCTGTGGCAGCCATAATCATCGCCAACAGCGGGGATGAAGAGACGCCGGCCACTCCGGCCAAGACCATCCCCGGGCCTCCTGGCTGGCCGCAATAAATAAAGGACTGTTAAAATATCAGGTTCTACAAGCCCATCCCGCTTTGCGGGGTGGGCTTGTAGATTTCCATTGAAAAAGCCCGGCGTTTTTGATAGACTATGGTTTGTTCATTTGAAAAAACAAAACCCAATACATAAACCAACCCATAAAAAGGAGTCTTATGGTCAAGAGAGTGATGTTTGCACTGGTCCTGGTCCTGTCTGCCAGCCTGGCCTGGGCCAAGCCGGAGCTGGGGGCGGACGGCCGTCCGCTGCCGCCGCACCTGCGGCACAAACAGCCCCAGGCCCAGAAACAGCAGCCAGCCCAGCTGAAGCAGCAGCCGGGGCGGCCCGACTACGCCAAGGCTTCGTCGGACAGGCCCGACTACGCCAAGGCTTCGCCGGCAAGGCCCCAGATGCCCGGAAGGCCGGACGTCTCCAAACTGTTGAATACCAAACCCGCCAAGGCGGGCAAGGCCCAGCCCAAGCCCGGCATCAAAGGACTGGTCAAGGACGACTTCTTGGTGAACGACGATGCCGAAGGTGTTGGCTATTACGCCGGTGAGCAGTACGATCCCAAGGCGGCCCTGCTGTCTTCCGGGGAGATGATGGTGGTTTGGTACGACAAGAGCAACAGCTACGACTACCAGATTATCGGCCGTCTGGTTGACCCTACAGGCAATCCGGTGGGGGACGATTTCCGGATTTCCGATTTCACCGGCAATAGTGCTTTTTCCCCGGCCGTGGCCGCATGCGGAAATGGGTTTGTGGTGACCTGGTATGATTACCGCAACGGGAACGACAATGACATCTATGCCCAGCGTTATTCTTCGACCGGCTCAGCCTTGGGCGGGAATTTTCTGGTGAACGATGACGGCGGAAGTTCTACCCAGGAATGCCCCAGCGTGGCGGCCAGCGACAGCGGCTTCGTGGTGACCTGGTATGACCTCCGCAGCGGCAGCACCTGGGACATCTATGCCCAGCGCTATAATGCCGCCGGTGACACCATGGGCGGCAACTTCCTGGTCAATGACGACGGAGGGACCAGCCACCAATTTAATACTGCTGTGGCGGCTAACGACAGCGGTTTTATAGTGACCTGGCAGGACGAGCGCAATGGCACCCAGGACATCTATGCTCAGCGCTATAATGCAGCCGGGGATACCATGGGCGGCAACTTTCTGGTCAACGACGACGGGGCCGGCATCAACTATCACTACAACCCCAGCCTGGTGGCCAATGGGAACAGCTTCGTAGTCACTTGGGAAGATTCCCGCAACGGCAACTGGGATATCTATTCTCAGCTGTTCAAGGCCAACGGGGATACCCTGGGCGGTAACTTCATGGTGAACGATGACGGCGGGAGTTATGACCAGCACCAGTATGGGGCCTCCAATATCGCTGCCAACGACAGCGGGTTTGTGATCACCTGGTACGACTATCGCAGCGGTAGTGAGTGGGACATCTACGCCCAGCGCTATGACCCGGCAGGCTCGGCCATGGGCGGTAATTTCATTGTGAATGATACCACTTCAATATATTGTTATACTCCCAGCGTGGCGGCCAATGACAGCGGATTTGCAATCGTCTGGTATGATACCCGCTACAACCCCAGCGGGTACTACGACATCTTCTGCCAGCGCTATGGTTCGACAGGCTCACCATTAGGCGGCAATTTCATGGCCAACAACGACACCGGAACCGCCGATCAGTGGGACGCCTCGGTGGCCATGGATGCCTCCGGCCGGTCGGTGGCGGTGTGGTACGACCTGCGGAACGACGACGGCAGCTGGAACCTGCAGGACCAGTACGGCCAGCTTTACGATCCGTCAGGCAACCCGGTGGGCGCCAACTTCATCATCAACGATACCCTGGCGGCGACCCGCCGCTACGGCGACGATCCCAAAGCGGCTTTCCTGCCCGGCGGCGGCTTCGTGGTGACCTGGGGCGGCTACGACATGAGCTGGTACGGAGACATCTACGCCCAGATCTTTGACTCGGTAGGCACTGCTGTGGGCGGCAACTTTTTAGTGGACGACGGTGGCAGCGAGGGGTATGACCCGGACGTGGCGGCCAGCGACAGCGGCTTCGTGATCACCTGGTACGACTACCGCAACGGGAATGCCGACATCTACGCCCAGCTGTATAAAACCAACGGCGACACCATTGGCGGAAACTTTTTGGTGGATGATGGCGGAAGCGTCCAGTTTGATACCAAAGTGGCTTCCAACGGCAGCGGTTATGTGATCACCTGGGACGACTACCGCAACGGCAACTACGACATCTACGCCCAGCGTTTCAGCGTCAATGGCGATACCATTGGCGGGAACTTCCTGGTGGACGACGGCGGCAATTCACAATACGAGCCCAGCGTGGCCATGGCCGACAGCGGGTTCGTGATAACCTGGTATGACTACCGCTACGACGATTCCTATCCCGACATCTACGCCCAGAGGTACCATGCCAACGGGGACACCATCGGCGGAAACTTCATTGTCAATGACGATGCCCAAGGGGTGGCTTATCACTATTATCCCAGCGTGGTCATTTCGCCGGACGGGCACAATATGGTGATCGCCTGGGAGGACTACCGCAACGATCCCAGCAACGGAGACGTAGCCGAGATCATGGCACAAAAATATGTGGACGGGGTTGCGGTTGACGGCAACGTGGTAGTCAACGGAACAACCATGTCCAACCGGTATTTCTGGGGCGGCAAGCGGGTGGCCTGCAACGACCAGAAGATACTCTTCAACTGGGACGACAACCGCCGGTTCAAGGGCATGGACACCTACGCCAAGCTGACCGACTGGGACCTGGCGCATATCCAGGACGCCATCCCGCCCTATATCGTTTCAACTTCCCCGGTTAACGGGACTACCGGAGTGGGGCTGAATACGCCGATAGTCATCGCCTTCTCCGAGCCGATGGACACCACCAGCATCACCGGGTATGCCATTCCCACCTATAGCTACAGCTTAAGCTGGAGCGCTACCGGCGATACCATGACGCTGACGCCGGGCACGCCCTATGACTACAGCACCACCTACTCGGTGATCGTGACCGCCGGCACCGACACCTCGGACAACAGCCTGGTCAACCTGCCGGACACCTTCATTACCTTTACCACCATTAACAACCAGGCTCCGGTGATAGAGATGGTATCCCAGCCGGCCAACACCTTTGACAGCACCGGCCCGTTCGTGATCAAGGCTAGAATATACGATCTGGCCAAAGCGGGCATAGCTGCGGACAGCCTTTATTACACCTACAACAATATCACCTGGTCGGCGGTTAGCGGAACCCAGATAGGAGCCACCGATACCTTTGAGTTCGCCATCGCCGGGCCGTTTGCACCGTCCACGATAGTGAATTACTACCTTTGGGCGGCTGACGACGGTGGAGGCGAGACGACTTATCCTATATTCACCGGTTTGAAGGATATGACATTTACGGTGATATCACCCTACGCTCCCTCCTCGCTTGGGGCCACCGATGGCCAGGATGGATCAGTTCCTTTGACCTGGTCGGCGCCTGTTGCTACATTGTTGTTTGACAACAACACTCCCACTTATATTTCGAGCTGGACCGCCGGAACCATTACCACCACCCGGATGACGCCGGAGCATCAGGGATGCAAGATTGAACAACTGTATTCAATGTGGTACGAACAGCCTTCGTTAGACTCCCTGACAGTCCACATTTACGCCGATGACGGCGGAGTCCCGGACGAAGCCACGGAACTGGTGGCCCCGTTCAAAATATACCCGTCGGCCTATCCCAACTGGACAGTGATCGATGTTTCTGCACTCAATATCTATCCCGCCGGAGATTTCCATGTGGGATACGAGATCAAGACAACCGGCCTGCCTTACGGGCTCACTGACGATCAAAACCAGGCTCCATACCGGAGCTTGGTAAAGAACGGAGGCGTTTGGTACTTAAGGACCAGGCATTGGATGTCACGGGCGGTGGTCTCCTACTCAACCTACAGCAAAAAAGCACTGACCATATCCGACCTGGGCAAACTTGGCCAGCTGACTGTTTTGAAGGATACGGATCAGAAGCTTCCCAAGTCCAAAGTCTTGTCAACAGCACCAGCTGTCGGAGCGCTGGCTTCGGTCAAGAACATCGGGGAATACCAGATCTTCAGATCGACCACAGCCGGTGGACCATATGCCTTCCTGAACGGAACAACAAACTTGGCATACGATGACAATTCCGTGGCCAACGACAGCACATATTACTATGTTGTTCGTTCAACTTATCCCTGGGCAGCGCATGCCGACACCTTCAGCGTCTGGTCCAACGAAGCCTCGGCCACACCCACCGGAGTGGAGGGTCAGCCCGGAACCATAAGCTACAGCTTCTACCTGATGCCAACCAGCCCCAACCCGGTCAGGAACTCTGCCGAGTTCCGGTTCGGACTGGCCAAGGGCGCCCAGGCCAGCCTGGGTATCTACAACGTGCTGGGGCAGAGGGTGAAGACCCTAGTCAGCGGAAATCTTCCGGCCGGCAACCACACGGTCAAGTGGAACGGCTGCGACGACAACGGACGGAAGGTGTCCTCGGGCATCTACGTCTACCGTCTGACAGCCGGGGATAACAACTCCATCAGAAGGTTCACCGTGATCCGGTAACCCCGGTTATTTTAGCGACAAAAGGGGCGGCCATGGGGGCCGCCCCTTTTTATTGTGCTTGATTTTATCCGGTCTAAAGGGGTATAATTAAAAATCAATGGAAACCAAAACCTATTGCGAGGAACATACGTGTCCAGACCGGAAAATGCCTTTGAAAAAATAGTATCCCTGTCCACGCGGCGGGGATTCATATTCCAATCCTCCGAGATCTACGGCGGCCTGGGCTCCACCTGGGATTACGGCCCGCTGGGGGTGGAGCTGAAGAACAACGTCAAAAAAGCCTGGTGGCAGAGCGTGGTCTACGGCCGGGAGGACATGGAGGGGCTGGACGCCGCCATCATCATGAACCGCCTGGTGTGGCAGTATTCCGGCCACGAGAAGACCTTTGTGGACCCGATGGTGGACTGCAAGAAATGCCGCAAGCGTTTTAGGGCCGACCATGTCAAGGGCGACAAATGCCCCGAGTGCGGCGGCGAGCTGACCGAGCCCCGCAATTTCAACGGGATGTTCCAGACCCATGTGGGTCCGGTCCAGGATGAATCAGGTCTGGCTTATCTCCGCCCCGAGACCGCCCAGGGGATCTTCACCAATTTCCTGAACGTCCTCCAGTCCATGCGCCGCAAGCTGCCCTTCGGCATCGCCCAGATCGGAAAATCCTTCCGCAACGAGATCACCCCCGGCAATTTCACCTTCCGCACCCGGGAGTTTGAGCAGATGGAGATCGAGTATTTCTGCAAGCCCCCCCAGTACCTGCAGCCCGGCGAGAAGACCGACGACCAGCTGCACCAGGAGTGGGTGGAGGCCCGCTATAACTGGTATCTGAAATTGGGACTCAGTCCGGAACGATTAAAGAAGCGCCCCCAGGCCAAGGAGGAGCTGGCCCACTATGCCAAGGCCTGCGTGGACCTGGAATATCTTTTTCCCGGATCGCTTGGCTGGAGCGAGCTGGAGGGCGTGGCCAACCGCCAGGATTACGACCTGACTGCCCACAGCAATAATGTTCCCGAAACTGACCTGGCCAGGCTCAAACTCAACAAGAACGAGCATTCCACCGAAAAGCTGGAATACTTTGACGAGGCCTATGTTGATCCCGCCACCGGAAAGAAGGGCGCCAAGTACATCCCCTTCGTGATCGAGCCCTCGGCCGGGGCAGACCGGGCCACCCTGGCCTTTTTGTGCGAAGCCTATGACGAGGAGCAGCTCTCCCGTCCCGATGAGGCCGCGGTAAAGCCCTTGTCGGACGCCATGGATGCCGCCTTGAAGAACATCCAGAAAAGGATAGCCGAGGCGGCCAAAAGGCCGGGAGACGAGATCCCCAACGGCCAGCAGCTGGCGGCCCTGGAAAAAGCTTTGCTGTCGGCCAGGGAAGACCTGCCGGGCAAACTGCTTCAGATAGACGCTGCCTGCTCCCTGCCAGGGGCCGACAAGCTGGACCTGGTGAAAAAAGTGAAATTGATCGCCGGCAAACTGGGTGACGAGCACACCCGGGCGGTGCTCCGGCTGCACCCCAGACTGGCGCCCATCAAGGTAGCGGTGCTGCCACTGAAGAAGAACGAGCCCCGGATAGTGGAACTGGGCAAGAAGATCAAGAACGACCTTTCCCCGTACTTCCGGGCGGTCTACGACGATACCGCCGGGATAGGCAAGCTCTACCGCCGCCAGGACGAGGTGGGCACCCCGTTCTGCCTGACGGTGGATTTTCAGTCTCTGGAGGACGGGACCGTGACCCTGCGTGACCGGGATACCATGCAGCAGGAGCGGGTGAAGATCGAGGACCTGATGCAAGTTATTGGGAAAAAGATACTCTAATGGTTCCTTCCAGGCGGTTTGGTGATCAGGGTTGATACCAGGTTTGTCCTCCATCGGTTTGGTTGAATATGAAGATTTTCGCCCAAGCGAATAACTCATAATTAACAAGGAAGGAAACAAGTCATGAGAAAAATGTTGGTCGCTGCTCTGATCCTATCTGGCTGGTGCACCATCAGCCTGGCCGACAGCCTGAACGTCAGAACCATTGGGTTCTGTAGCACCCCGGATTATGCCAGGGGTTTGGCGATTTCAGGCAATTACGCCTATGTAACAGCAGGCACTAGCGGATTACAGATCATTAACATCAGCAACCCGGCCAGCCCTGCTTTGACCGGATCCTTTGCCACTTCCGGCACTTATTACGACGTGGCGGTGTCCGGCAATTATGCCTATGTGGCCGATTACTGGTTCGGCCTGAGGGTGCTTAACATCAGCAACCCGGTTTCTCCATCAGAGGTCGGCTATTATGACATTCCGGGGAATGCCATGGCTGTGGAGGTATCTGGGAACTATGCCTATGTGGCCGCCGAGGATTCCGGCCTGCAGATTGTCAATATCAGCGACCCTGCCCACCCGGTCCCAACAGGTTTTTTTGACACTCCGGATAAGGCTTATGACGTAGCATTACCGGCCAGCTATACCGCTTATGCCTACGTGGCAGACCGGACTTCCGGAGTGCGGGTGATAAACAAAAGCGTTCCGGCCACTCCCGGCGAGGTTGGTTCCTACGATACCCCGGGGAATGCAATTGGCGTGGCTGCTTCGGGCAGTTATATTTTTGTGGCTGACGAAGCCTCCGGTTTGAGAATTCTGGACTTGAACGGAGGGCTGCATGAGGTTGGCGATTATGGTATTGCTGATGGATCTGTCAGAAAAGTGGCGGTATCCGGCAATTATGCCTACGTGATCGATTATTTCAACTTTTCAATGTCTAACGGCGGCCTTCAAGTGGTCGACATCAGCAACCCGGCCAGTCCGGCCCAGGCCGGATTTTATTATGTCCCGGCAACTTTTATGGATGTGGTCATGTCCGGTAGTTATGCCTATGTTTCCACCGGCGACGGCCTGCGAATATTGCAGTTTCCCATCCCGCCGGTAATGGAGTTGAACTTCGCCCAGCATGATTTCGGCTCCGTAACGGTAGGGGACTCGCTTGCCTGGAACGGTTTTTACATCAGAAATATCGGCAGCCTTCCCTTCTCGATTCAAAGCTTGAAATTTGTCACCGTGAACTGCTGGGCCGATCCTCCAGCCGATTCAACTGTCGCTCCGGGCGACAGCGTTCAGGTCACCCTTTGGTTCAAGCCGGATTTCATCGGTTCAATTGTTGATACCGTCACAGTCTACTCCGGCGAAGCCGAAAACAGCCCGCTGACGGCCGGATTGACCGGAACCGGCATGCCGGTGATTGAAGTGATTGACGTGCCCAACGGCACCGTGCCAGTTTTCGAAGGAGCCATAGAACCGGCTGAGTGGGCCGATGCCTATTGCGACACCTTTAGGATATTCAACAAGGTAAAAGCCTTTATCCCGGATTCCTTCTGGGTAAAATACAACCAGGACACGCTCTATCTTGTCTTGAAAACTCCCAGCTTTATTGCCTCTGGCATCGCTTTCCACCACCTGCTTTTTGACACTCTGATGAACAGGACAGAGACGTTGGAAAATGACGATATCCGGCTCGGTGTCTTTTTTGAAGGCAAAGCGGTTGAATTTTACGGCAACAATAACTGGGAACAGACGCCGGTTTCCTTATGGCGTTCTGTTTTCTCCGACAAAACCGACCTGATAACTGAATTCGTGGTGCCGTTGAACAAGATAGGAATAACAGCGGGGACAACAGATTCGGTGGGATTTTCAGTTTTTGCCGATGGTGACGATATGTTCGGTTCCTGGCCTTCTTACGCCGATTCAATCCAGCCCCTGACCTGGGCTATTTTAACCTCCAGCGCCGGGTGGACCGGAGTAGCGGGGCAACCCGGTGAACAGCAAAAGCCCAAAGCTTTCTCCTTCTCCAATGTTTACCCCAACCCGGTCAAAGTATCAGCGGAATTCCGCTATCAGCTGGCCCACCCCTCGCCGGTAAAATTGAATGTTTACAACATAGCCGGGCAACTGGTCAAGAGCTTCGACCAGAGAGTTCAGGTTCCTGGCTCCCATTCAATAAATTGGAACGTCCAAAGCCTGCCCAGCGGGGTGTATTTGTACCGGCTGGAGGCCGGGAGCTATAAGGCCACCAAGAGGATGTTGGTGATCAAATGATCCAGGTTTCGGGACAAAAAAGGGGGAGAGCTTGCTCTCCCCCTTTTTGATTGCAATCGCTTGACAAATTTGTTA
>JAURWH010000190.1 GCA_030655055.1 bacterium | reverse complement strand
TGAAAAGACCATGGCCCAGCTTTCGCCGGAAGAGAAGAACGGGATCAGCCACCGGACCCTGGCCCTGAAGAAGATCGCCCCGCTGATCGCCAGCCTGTCGGGCCGTGACCGGCCCAACTGCCCCGCGGCCTGAATGTCCGGGCCGGGATCGAACCCCCGGTATTGCTTGACATCACCGGTAAAAGTGTTAAATAATTACAAATTCCTGTATTAAAGCGGGGTGTGGCGCAGTTGGTAGCGCGCTTGCTTTGGGAGCAAGAAGCCCCCAGTTCGAGTCTGGGCACCCCGACCAGCTCAGGGAACTGGGAAAGGATCTAAGGGATTAGAATTAGATCTCATATATGTGATTTTGTATAAACACAAAAAACAAATCCCAAACGACGGCGATATGCGCCTGTAGCTCAGTTGGATAGAGCATCTGCCTTCTAAGCAGAGGGTCACAGGTCCGAATCCTGTCAGGCGTACCATACTTAGGGAATGGGGAATAGATTACTGGGATTTGTAAGAGCGCTGTGTTTTGAATTTTGTGAATTATGGGAGGAGCGGAGTGAAAAGTTTTACCGAGCTGGAAGTATGGCAAAAAGCCCACAGGCTGTTTTTAGACCTCACGGTTGATGTTGAAAAGTACCCTTCAACCAGAGCGGCAAAAATAATATCCGATCAGATATTGCGCAGCAGCGGGTCCGTCAGCGCCAATATATCTGAGGGGTTTAACACAGCTTCCACCAAAGAATACGTTAACTATCTGGATATTGCCCGACGAAGTACGGCAGAAACAGAGAACTGGCTATATAAAATACGAGACTTAAATTATCTGGATAATTTAAGTTCCGAATGTAGGATCAGCACCTGCACCGACATCAGCAAAATGATATGCGGGCTGAGAAAAAGCCTAAAATCTAAAATACAGCAAAACAAAGACCTAATCCCAATAATCAAGTCACAAATCCCTTAGTATCGCGGTGGATGTAGTTCAGCTGGTTAGAACGTCGGATTGTGGATCCGAAGGTCGGGGGTTCGAATCCCCTCATCCACCCCATCCCTTAATAATAGAACTTTTTTGAACATCTGTAAGTTGTTGTGTGTCAAGATGTTTGATGGGTGCCGTAGAATGGCCTCGAGAAGCTAACACCTTTTCGAGGTCATTTATGTTAGCTAGGGCCATGCTTACTTTTAATTCCAGGGTGTTACCCCGCAAAATAAAGTTAGATCCCAAAAACAGCAGGATTTGCTTCTTCACTTCCAGGTCACACGACTTAAATAATCCCTCGGCCCGTACTGCGAAGTCAAGCACCTTTTCGGCTCTGGCTAACCAGTCCACTATGATAGAGGAGGTGCTTTTTTGCAAACCCTCTAACCGCTCTTTCTCGCCGAGATACTCTTTCTTTAGCCGCAGATAATCATCATCGGAAATAAGTCCGCTGACGTTCTTTTTTACCAGCATAGTAAGATTGTCTATCACCTTATTTAGGTCCTTCTGATAAGAACGATACAAACTCCTGGTTGACTCGCTATCCTGCTGGGTTTCCTCCCGTAGTACCCGTAACACGATATCCTTGACCACCGGGCTGATAGTGATCTTGGCCAGTTGTTCCATTATCTGGTCCTCGATCACTTTTTCGTTAACCGGCCGGGCGGGAC
>JAURWH010000189.1 GCA_030655055.1 bacterium | reverse complement strand
CTGCTGATCTCATTGAAGCAGTACCCCCAGGCCTTGAAAACATTGAACCGGGCGGTGACCCTGTGGCCGTCCACCGATCCCGATGTCCCCTGGCAAAGGGCCTACCTTTACCAGAAGGCCGGGGCCTATCAGACCGCCCAGGCGCTTTATGACCAGGCGGCCCGGGCCGACGCTTCCCTAAAAGACTACGCCCTGCTGGGTTTCAGCCGGTGCTATTCCGGCATGGAGGAGGACAAAAAGGCTGAAGGCTTTGATCTGGCAATAAAAGAATTAAGCAACTGGGTCTCATACATCCAATCCGGGCAGACCTCCGCCCAAAAGCCGTCCTTCACCGCGCCGCCGCCGCCCCGGTCCAGCACCGCCATCACCTCGGCCAACCGGCTGATCCGGAAGAAAAGATTTTCCAAGGCCCAAAAGCTTTTGTCCGATTTCATCCGGCTGTATCCCCAAAGCCCCAACCGGGGCGAGGCCGCCTATACCCTGGCCCGCAGTTATGAGCGCCAGGGAAAGACGGAACTGGCCATGGAGGCCTACCAAAGAACGGCCGAATACCAGCCGTCCTCGGTATGGGCCGACGACGCCGCCTTCAGATACGGGTGGTGCCAGTACAAGACGGGGCATCGCTCTTTGGCCCTGGAACAATGGAATTTGTACCTGCGCCGCTATTCCACCGGCGACCGGCTGGACGAGACCCTTTACTGGTGCGGCCGGGTAACCGGCGAACTGGGCGACAGCGCCAAGGCCTTTCTCTACTATCTTACCGCCGCCAAAAGCTACCGTTACAGCTATTACGGGCTTAAAGCCCAGAACGTCCTGGCCTCAAGGTCCTGGAATGAAATGACCGTGGACAGTATTGACCTGCCGTCATTGCTGAAAGGGCTGATGAAGAATAAACGTGGAAGCGATGACCAGCTTTTGGCGGAAGAAGACGATGCCTCGGCCCGGCAGTGCCGCCTGGCATTCAGGCTGGCCCAAATGGGTTTCTTAGAGGACGCGGCGGCGGCGGCCCGGGGGCTGGAGCCGGGTTCGGGGCAGAGCCCCTATTCCCATTACTACCTGGCCCGAACCTACCAGCTGTGCGGGATGCCGGCCAAGGCCATCTACTGGGCCCAGAAGGCCATAGTCCGCTTGCCGGATTCCCTGCAGATCAGTCTGCTGCAGATGATCTATCCCCAGAAATATTTGAGTTCCATCACCCAGAGCCTGAGCGGATCCAAACTGGACCCGGCCCTGGTGCTGGCGGTGATAAGGCAGGAGAGCAAGTTCGAAGCCTCGGCCCGCTCCCGGTCCGGGGCCCGGGGACTGATGCAGGTGATGCCCAAGACCGGCAAGCACATGGCCCGGATGTCCAAAGTAAAGAAGTTCGACACCAAAACTTTGTACCATCCCCAGGTCTCCATAGACTACGGCACCAGGTTCCTGTCATCCATGGTCAAGATGTTCGACGGCTCGCTGGTGAAGGCGCTGGCGGCCTACAATGCCGGTCCGGGCCGGGTGCGGGAGTGGCTGAAGCCGATGAAGGACAAGGATGACGAGGATTTTCTGCTGCAGGAGATACCGCTGGCCGAGACCAGGAAGTATGTGAAAGTGGTGATGGAGAA
>JAURWH010000188.1 GCA_030655055.1 bacterium | reverse complement strand
GAATAGCATAACTGAACCCCCTTATTGGACAAGCGACCGATATAATAGTGGAATTGCATTTCCCAATCACCCGGTGGTGGGTATAAGCTGGTATGAGGCCTATGCATTTTGTAATTGGGTTGGCGGTCATTTGCCCACCGAAGCTCAATGGGAGAAAGCAGCCCGGAGTACAGATGGCCGTACTTACCCTTGGGGCAATACTTGGGATGCCAGCAAATGCAATAGTGCTTACAATATCGCTCCCGATACTTTTGCCTATAGCTCCCCGGTGGGCTTCTTTCCCGCTGGTGCCAGTTATTACGGTGTATACGATATGGCCGGGAATGTATGGGAATGGGTAAATGATTGGTATGGCAGCACATATTATAGCGACCCTGACGCAACAAGCAACCCTGCCGGGCCAACTACGGGCATTTGGCTCGTGTTTCGCGGCGGCAGCTTCTATTACGGCCCTGCAGACTGCCGCTCTGCTAACCGTCATGTCTCTTTTATCCCGGGCTACAGCGGTTTCAACTACGGCTTTCGTCCTGCCAAGTAATTTATATGCATATTAAATTGATAAAGCCGAGCATTTCTGCCCGGCTTTTTTATTTAGTCCTTTTTCAGTTCCGTTCTACTGCCTTCAACTCAAAGACCTGTCCGTCCCCGGAAACCCCGTACTGCAGCTGGTACAAATACCTCCGATTCTTCACCACCTGCCCCAGCTCTTCCGGGTAGCGCCCGTTGAGCATCTTGTATATCTCGATCTCCTGCCGGTACTTGCTGTGGGCTGATTTCAAAAGCACCTCGTCCACCAGGTTGGTCTTTGATTCCAGCAGCAGGCTGATCTTGTAACCCCCGAAGACCGCAGCGGTCAAAAAGATCAAAACTATTCCAATGGTGGCCATCATGGCGGTGGCCGGCCCCACATATTTCAACAGCGGGGACGGAGCCTTGGGCTTGGGCGCTGGCAGGGAAGCGGTCTCGATGACCTTGCGCTCGATCATTCCCAGCTCGAACAGATGGAACAAAGCGTTGAAGGTCCGGAAGCGCCCGAAGCCAGAGAGCTGGATCATCTCCGAGATGGTCCGCTGGCCGTCGATGAACTCCATCATCTGCTTGGCCTCGGGCAGGGCGTCGTAGGGCAGCATGCCGTCGGGCTTGATCAACAGCACTATGTCCTCCGACGGTATGGCCATCTTTATCCGGGGCCACTCGTCCTTGCGGCGCATGGCTTCCATCAAGAGCGTAGCCGGCGGGATGGTTACCTTGGTGCGGCTCTTGGCGTAAAGGTCGGCCTGGGCGTCGAACTTGTAGTGGGCGTCGCTCCAGGTGAAGATGTCGTCTATCACCTCCTGTATCTTGAAGGCGATCACCCCGAACAGCTCCTCCTCGGTCATGATCTGTTCCTTGAGCATCACCTCGTCGATGCCCAGGTTGGTGTCCTTCTGGATCTGGGTCAGCTTCTGAATGGTATCGGGGGCCAGTTTTTTGGAGCGGAACAGGTAGTCCTGCAGCTGGTCCTGCTTGCCCTGCCGGCCGTAGACCGCGGCGGTGATGTCGCCGTTGGCGAAGGCAATGGAGGCGGTGTCGGTGTGGTGGTCCAGCAGCAGCACTCCGGTCTTCTGGCTGGTGGAGATGAACTGGATGACATCGGCCAGGCCGAATTCTTTGACATTACCTTCCATGAGTACCATCCTTTACAGGCTGGGCCGGATGGGCCAGCAGATTGGCGTGTTTCAGGAAAACCACCCAGGTGAAAAGCCAGCTCAGGGTCAACAGGCTTAATATCAGCCAGCCCGGGCCGGTCTGAAAGAGGTAATACTGGAGGTCCCGGGGGAAAAGCAAAAGTTTCAAGCCGCAGAGTATGGCGTATATCCCTCCCCAGAGGAAGGCCAGCAGCAGGGCCAGGGCAGTCATCTTCTCAAGCAGCAGCACCGAACCGGGCGCCAGCAGGTTGGAGACGGCCCCGGTCCATATCTTGCGCCGGGTTTTTTGCAATTTCAGCTTGGCTGTCATTTTATCCTGCAGCTCCGGTGAAGTGGCGGCCGAGATCACCTGGTGGCATTCGGGGCAAAGCAGGTCCTGCTGGGCGGATGTCTTCTGGCATTGGGAGCAGACCGCCTTGCCGCAGACCGAACAGAGAACCGGCGCCGGGCCTTTGAAAAACACAATCACCACTATCAGCCCCAAACCCAGCAGTGCCAGTCCCAGCCATCCGGGCAGCCACAGGTTCAATCCCGTCAGACTGGCGGACTCGGCCGGGCTGAAGCCCTGCAACGGGTCCAACCCCAGCCAGACCCGGCCCCAGAAATAGGAGACCGGTATCAGCTCGTCCAACACCAGGCCGGCATCCTGGAAACCCGCTCTCGCTGATATTCCGGGCCGGTCCAAGGTCAGGGCGTATTCCCGTTCCTGATCGGCGGCCTTGAAATCAACCTGCTTGAAATATACCTGGGCCAGGTTGTAATGGGGCAGGGCCGCCGCCGGATCGGCCTGGATGGCCTGGCGGTAAAAGTCAGCGGCGGAATCTAGTTTTCCCCGGTAAAACAGCAAATTTCCCAGGTTGTTCAGGGCTTTGGAATTCTGTCCCCCGGCCGCCAGCAGGGTATCCAGGCATTGCCGGGCCTGGACAAAATTACCGCCCCTTTTTTCCATCAGGGCCAGACAGAACAACGGGGTCAGGTCATCAGCGCTTTGCTGCCGATATTCCGCCATCTGCGCCTTGAGGCCGGCATCCGGTCCGGACCGGTTGGCACGGGCCACTGCCTGAAGATGATCATCATTCAGATTGACTAATAGATGCCTTCCGGCGGTCAAGCCCAGGCCGGCGGCCGCCAAAAGGATCGCCGCCAAAAGCAGCAGGACCTTTTCCCTGCGGGAGGCATAGACCGAGGCTGCGATGGCCAGCAGGGCCGCCGGCAGGGCCAGGCTGATGAACCCCAGGATCAGAGTTAAAGAAACCAGCAGGGCGGCGGTGATCAGGCGGCGGCTGTATTTGGGCATGGCCTCCGGCAGCAGGTCGCTGAAAACATGGTGCAGGTAGGGCAGGTGTTTCACCGTCAAGAACAGCAGGAATATCAGGCCGGATACCAGCAGGAAGATCGATGACAGTATCAGGGTTTTGGAGGCAAAGTCCAGCTGGTGACGGAAATATCTCTGGGCGTAGTTGAAATCGTGCCAGGAATCCTTCAAGGCCTGGCTGAATCCGGTCCGGCTTTGCTGGATCAAGAAATCATTGTAGATCAATCCGGGGTATGCGGGATCGGCCTTTAGGGCCAGCTGGGAATAGCGGTAAGCCATGGTCCGGTTCCGTTCTCGCAAGGCCTGGCGGGAGAGGCTTTTAAGATAACCGGCCTGCAGGGGCAGACGAATGTCCAAAGCGGCGGCCTTGACCAGGGCTGAATCGGCCAGATCCAAAGCCTGTTCAACGGAATCGCCCCCGCTTGCCTCGGGGTGAACGCCCAAAGCCGCCTGGCTTTTCTGCCACAACAGGGGCCAGTCCAGCAGACGGTAAAAGGCCTGGCTGTCGGCCGAAACTTTGGCGGGCACCACCGTTTGGACAGGCGTCGCTTCACGGGGGTCTTCCTCCCCGTCCTGGGAAAAGCAGGGAACTGCGGACAGGATCAGGACGGCCAGGAACAACAGGATTCTTTTTTTCATCATAAACGGATTTGGATTGTGAGTTTTATAAACATATGTAAAATGATAGGTTAAAGCACGCCATAAGTCAAGAAAAAAATCCAAAATATTTCCCGGACCTTGTGAAAATGTTTTTTTGGTGCTATACTGGCTTGATGCCAGGCAACTGGAAAAATATCAATGAAGACTAACATCGGAAATCATATGGGAACCAAAAGGTTCACTCAAAAAATATTTTGGGTAGCCGGTAAAACTGCTCTTAAAGACTACAGCCCGCTGGACATTATTCTCCGCCAGGGTGAGATACTAGTGCTGACCGGGCAATGGGACAAGGCGGAGTCGCTGTATCTCCGGGGACTGGATGATTCCCAAAGGATGAATTCCGTTAGGGGCCAGGCCGAATGCTTTTTCCAACTGGGCGACGTTCAAAGATTAAAAGGAAATCACCGGGAATCTTTGGAGAATTTAAAAAATGCGGCCGAACTGTTCCAGCGCAATAACGATCCGGCCAGCCGGGCCATGGTCATCGGTTCCATGGGCGGGGTCTATGGAGAGCAGGGAGATTATCAGAAAGCCATGGAATGCCTGCTGGAAAGAAAATCCTGGGCTGAATCCACCAACAATAAGATGGAGTTGGAGACAAGCTGGGGCAACTTGGGGGTGATGTATGCCGAACAAAAGATGATGGACCAGGCCCTGGAATGCTATAAAAAGCAAAAGGCTTTGGCAGAGGAACTGGGTGATCTGCTGGCGGTCTCCTTTGCCACCGGCAATACCGGCAATGTCCATCTTTTCCGGGGCGATTACGACAAGGCCATAGACTGCTTCCAAAAACAAAGTGAAATGGCGGCCCGGATCGGCGACAAAAGGTCGCAATGCGTGGTAAATTGCAATCTGGGCCTGCTGCACAAGCGGCTGGGCCGCCTGGAGCAGTCGCTGGAGTGCCTTGAAAAATGCGTCAAGTCTTCGGCCGAGATAGGATTTACCAGAGCCCATTCCATAGCCACCGGGAACATGGGAACTGTATACCAGTATCTGGGAGACTGGGAACAGGCCCGGGCATATTTTGAAAAGTATAAAGCATTTACGGAAGAAATGAATGACCAGCCGGGGCTGGCCACGGTGCTGGCCAATACCAGCGATTTGGAGGAAACCCTGGGAAATACCGGTAAAGCCCTGGAGCACCTTCATTCCGCGGTGGATATTGCCCGGAAAAATAATCTTCATGACCTGCTGAACATCCTGCTCAACAACTTGGGCAAACGACTGCTGGAGAGGGGCTCATATAAGGAAGCCTCAGAGGCGATAGCAGAGGCAATGCTGACCGCCAGGAACCAAAACAATTCCGATCAACTGGCAATGGCCGGGATGCTGTCCCTGATCTTACGGATGGAACAGGGTGATGCAGGGGCCATGCAGGAATTGGAGGAATTTGCCGAAAGCGAAACCTCGGAATCACTCAAGCTGGAAGCCTGGGCCGGATTATTCAAATATTGCGGCAAAAACGAATACCTGCACAAAGCGGAGATCATCGCCGATAGATTGTACCATCAAACCAGGGACATCGATCTTAAGATCAGGGTGGAAAAGTTAAAGGAGCAAAGAACAAATGGATAAGATAGAGATCCCGGTCAGCGGGATGCACTGCGCTTCCTGTGTCAACAACGTGGAGCAATATCTCAAGAGGCTGAAGGGGGTGCAGTCGGCCGCGGTGAACCTGGCCACGGAAAAGGCCCTGATCGAATACGACCCCGGCCTGATCACGGTCCCGGAGATCGTGCAGGCCGTGAATGATTCCGGCTACCAGGTGCCGCTGCAGAAGCTCGAGCTTCCGGTGGCCGGGATGCATTGCTCCAGCTGCGTTTTGAACGTGGAGAAGGTGCTGAAGGCCAGCCCCGGTGTGGTCTCGGCCACGGTGAACCTGGCCACGGAGCGGGCCGGCATCTCTTATTTTCCGGGTCTGACCGATCCGGAGCGGATAAAGGGAGCGATAGTCAACGCGGGCTACGAGGTCCCCGAGCCCCAGGCCGTCCCGGAAGGTGTCCGGCCGCTTCAAGCCCAGTCGCTGGAAGGGCAGCGGGACAAATATTATCTGTCTCTCAAAAAAAGGTTTCTGTTTGCCTTGGCATTTTCCGTTCCTTTGTTCCTGGGCGGGATGCACATGTTCCTGCCCTTCCTGCCCGGCTGGCTGCACAGCCCCTGGCTGATGCTGGCCCTGGCCGCCCCGGTCCAGTTCTTCTCGGGCTGGCTGTTTTACAAGGGGCTGTGGGCCTCCATTAAAAGGCGCAATGCGGACATGGACACCCTGGTGGCGGTGGGCACTTCGGCCGCCTTCGGCTACAGCCTGCTGGCCACGGTGCTCCCGGGTTTCTTTGCCCAGGCCGGGCTGCAACAGGCCTATTATTACGACTCCTCGGCGGTGATCATCACTTTGATCCTGCTGGGCCGGATGCTGGAGGCCGGGGCCCGGGGCAGGACCTCCCAGGCCATCAAACGCCTGATAGGACTGCAGGCCAAAACAGCCCGGGTGATAAAAGACGGGCGGGAAATAGAACTGCCCATCGAGCAGGTAAAGACCGGGGACATCATCCCTGTCCGGCCGGGCGAGCGGGTGGCCGCCGACGGCGTGATCCTGGAGGGCTTTTCGTCCCTGGACGAATCCATGATCACCGGGGAAAGCATTCCGGTTGACAAGGCGGCCGGTGACAAGGTGACCGGAGGCACCATCAACAAGACCGGGGCCTTCCGGTTCCAGGCCCAAAAAGTGGGGCGGGAGACCGTGCTGGCCCAGATCATCAAGCTGGTGGAGGAGGCCCCGGGCAGCAAGGCCCCCATCCAGCGGCTGGCCGACAAGATCGCCTCGGTCTTCGTTCCCATCGTCATGGCCGTGGCCGCCCTGACCTTCATCCTGTGGCTGGTCTTCGGGCCATCCTTCAACCTGGCCCTGATCAACGCGGTGGCTGTCTTAGTCATAGCCTGCCCCTGCGCCCTGGGCCTGGCCACTCCCACCGCCATCATGGTGGGAACCGGGCGGGGGGCGGAACTGGGCATCCTGATCCGGCGGGGGGAGATCCTGGAAAAGGCCGGGAGCCTGGACACCATCGTCTTTGACAAGACCGGGACCCTGACCACCGGAAGGATCACGGTCACCAACGTGGCGGTGTCGCCGGATCTGGACGAGGAGCAGTTGCTGGCCCTGGCCGCCTCGGCCGAAAGTTCCTCCGAACACCCCATCGGCCAGGCGGTGGCAGATTATGCCCGGATGAAGAAAATTGACCTGCTTAAGACTTCCGGCTTCAAGGCCCTGCCCGGAGCGGGTCTGAGCTGTCAGGTGAACGGCAGAGCGGTTATGATAGGCAACAGGCTTCTGATGGATCAGACCGGGGTGGATTTTCCCACCTTGGAAAAGCTGGCCGCCCGGCTGCAGCAGGAGGGAAAGACAGTCATCTATATGACCGTCGATGGAGCCCCGGCCGGTATCATCGCGGTGGCCGATACCCTGAGAGATAACGCCCCTCAGGCCGTTACCAGCCTGCGGGCCCTGGGGCTGAAGACCGCCATGATCACCGGGGACCACAAGGAAGTGGCCTCGGCCATCGCCGGGCAGCTGGGGATGGACAAAACCATCTCCGAGGTCCTGCCCCGGGACAAGGCGGAGGAGATCAGGAAACTGCAGGCCGGAAGCTCGGTGGTGGCCATGGTGGGAGACGGAATCAACGACGCCCCGGCTTTGGCCCAGGCCGACATCGGGATCGCCATGGGCCGGGGGACCGATGTGGCCATAGAATCGGCCGATGTGATCCTGATGGGGGACGACCTGAACCTGATCCTCAAGACCATCCGGCTGTCCCGGTCCACCCTGAAGGTCATCAAGCAAAACCTCTTCTGGGCCTTCTTCTACAATGTCATCGGAATACCGGTGGCGGCCGGACTGCTCTATCCTTTCTTCGGCATCCTGTTGAACCCGATGTTCGCCGCTCTGGCCATGGCCTTCTCCTCGGTCAGCGTGGTCAGCAACAGTCTTAGGCTGAAGCGCTGGAAGTAAAATTATAGTTACCAAAGAATTTGATCAATTACAGGATCATAGAATACGCCCATAATACTATTATAAGGAAACCAGGAATACAGGAATCTATAAAGGCTTTTCCAGTCTATGACTCATGGTTTCATGGGTTCCTAATAAAAATGCTCACATCTATTATAACAAACAAAGAACCCGGCCTTTAATGGCCGGGTTCTTGTTTTAAATGTCGTGGAAGACCTGCTACACTCGTTATTCTTTTTATGTTGAGCGGAGCCTTTTGCCCCGGTTGTTCGATCCAGACAACCCGCATTCCAGCTTTTAACGCCCCCTGAACATCGTTTTTCAGGTCGTCCCCCACGTGCAGAGCCCGCCTGGGAGGGCAGTTTAGGGCTTTTAAGGCCAGCCGGAAGATCTTAGCGTCCGGCTTGCGGACTATTGTCTCGTCCGAGAACAGGGTCAAGTCAAAATATTTCAGCAGACGGTATCTGGTCAGCAGTTTTCTCAAGGCAAAGCCCGGGGTGCGGCCGGTGTTGCAGATCAAGCCGATCTTATATCCCTCTTTTTTCAATTCCCGCAAAACCTGATCGGCCCCTTTTATCATCCGGGGCGGGTACAGCAGAACAGCCTTAGCGTAATGCTCTCCGATCTCCCTTATAATCGCGGACCGCAGAGCCTTGACCAGTCCCGGCCAGGCCAGGTTAAGGAAAAGATTTACCTGATCATCGAAAGAAATGTCCCGGGCCCGCTCCCATTTTATCCGGCAGCTTTCCCAAACCGCCTGATGGGCCAGTTCCAGCTCTTTCCGGGACACGTCAAAGCCGGCCCGGCCCAGGATGTGATGCGCCCGTTCCACCCGGTAAACCGCGCGCTTTTTGTCCAGGGCCTTGGAGTCGGCTATCAGGGTCTCCCAAAGATCAAAGGTTATCGCTTGGTACACAGAAAAAAGTACAGAGTTATTTGAAGATGTTTATCTCCCACGAAAAACACGAAAAACCAAAGGGATAAATATATTTTAGTTTCGTCTTTAGTGTTTTTAGTGGGGAAGGTCTCGGGGAAAGTTCCTCAGGCCGAAAGCTCGTCCAGTTTGGCGGACAGGGCCGCCTGCTCCTTTTCGCTCAGGGGCAGGTCATGGCAGGTAAGAGAGAAAAGCAGCAGGGTGATCCGGGAAAGGTCGCTGCGGCAGACCGAAAGCACCTGGTAGCCGCCGGCCAGGGCCATTATTCTGACCAACTGATCCGAGCCCGAAGGCAGGGCCACCGCCAGGGCGGTATACTGGTCCTGGTCCGAGGTCATTTGAAGGTTCTGCAGGCGGTAGCTGATTTTCTTTGGACCGGGATCCTGTTTTTCCATCTGCCGCCAGAGTTTTAGCTGGGAGAAGACCGCGCTGTCAGGGATCTCCGGGTTCAGCAGGCATTTGTCGCCCAGGTTGTAGAAAAGGGACTTGATCTCCGGCACCGGCAGGTTCTCCTTTTGGGCCAGCTCCACCACCGCCGCCAGCCGCATCTGGCGCAGGGCCCGGCTGGTGCGGTCAAATATCCTGAGCCGGGGGCCGAAGACCGGGATGTCCCTGACCGCCTGTTCGATCCTGGTGTAGACCTCTTCCTCATTGAACAATCCTCCGGCGGGGAACAGGGTCTTGCGGTCTATCCAGATGTCGATGATGGAGATCTCCTGGATCACCTCTACTCCGTTCTGGCTGTGGCTCAAATGGCTGGGCTTGTCGGGCATGGCCGCCGAAAGCCCGGGCACGGCGGATAGGGCGGCCACCAGGTTCAAACCCTGTCCGGCATCGGCCCCAGAGGCCACCGCGATCAGCTTGAAGTTGTCCGGGGCGTGGGGGTGGATGTAGCCCTGGGGGATCTTCAGCTCCCGCTCCTCGTCCAGCATGGGGGGGACGATCTTGCGCCGGATCAGCTCCACTCCGGGAGTGGGGCCCAAAGCTTCCCGGGAAGTGGGCGGCGATTTGATCCTGGCCTCCAGGCTTTTGGCGGCCTGGGAACCCAGGGGCTTGTCGTCCTGGCCGGTGATCTCCAGGTGATAGACCGACAGCTTGTCGGTGGTAAAATAGGCGTAGTCGTCATAGCGGCGGTATCCCGGCAATTCCTGGTCTATCAGCCGCAGCAGCAGTTCGTAGGTCAGCCAGTTCTCCCTGGTGATGATGGTCAGGGCGGTCAGGTCCTTGTAGCCAAAGGGGATCGGCCCGATGTCGACCTCGGTGGAGGAAAGCCCCTGGCGGACCCGGCTTTTCAGCCGGAAGTTGACCAGCACCTGGTGGGCGATGGCGTCCAGCGGCCGCTGGTTGATGTATGATTCCTGGCGGGCCACGAAGAACTTTATGGCCTCGCCGTTGTCGCCCATGATCTCCTTAAGGTCCTGTTCGTTGACCTGTTTCTTCAGGGCGTCGGTGACGGCGGTGAAGGCGTAGAGCCGCCGCGATTCCTGGCGCTGCAGGGTCTTCTTGGCCTCGTCGTCGGCCGCGATCCGGGCCAGCCGTTCCTGGACCTTGCCCCGGGCCCGGTCCAAAGCCTGCTTGGTCAGGTTGGGGCTGACCTCCACCTCCATCAGGATCACCCCCAGCTTCTGGCGCTCCCGGCGAAGGATGAAGCCGTGGGTGTAGGCGATGTTCAGCCCGGCCTCGTGTACCGTCCCCAGGCAGGCGTCGGCCAGGCCGGCCCAGTCCGGGGCCAGCACCCCGAACAGCAGGGAGGGCAGGGCTTCGGGCTTGTCCTCGTTCTGGACCTTTTCGGTGATGACGTGGGCGGTGCCGGGGGCCTGTTCTTCATCGTTCAGCAGCCGGACCAGCATGGCCCGCTCCTGGGCGGTCAGCCTTTCGGCATAGGCGGTGCCCAGGCGGATCTGGCGGTTGTACTCCGCGATCTGGCGGGGCTTAAGCCCGGAGTCCAAGAGATAGGGGGATAGTAAGGAAAGCTTCATAACTTCTAATCATACCAATTTATTGGCCAAAGTCAAGAGAAAAAGAAAGGCCTAGGCGGTCACGGCGGGACGGAGGGCGGGACCGGAAACCCGCCAACCTCTTTTTGCTTTTTACCGGTTGACAGAACATATTTTAAGATGTTATCATACAAGATTAAAGGAAATGCCCAAAAAACATTGGGGAGGGAACATGAAAAAGATCACTTCATTCATAGCCGTGGTGTTGGCGATCGCAGGCCTGCCTGCGGGCCGTAGCCCTTCGGCGGGCGCAGGCCTGGCCGCCGCCGCCGAGGTAACCATTGACGGCAGCCGGCTGAAGGCCTCATCCCGCAATGCCAAGGCTGCGGGCCAGTCCGCCCGGTTGACAGGCTCCTTCACTTACGGCGCCGCCGAATATTCGGTGCCGCTGCCCCCGTCAGCCGACCGGGTGAAGATGGAACTGACGTTTGACAACCAGAGCGGCAAGTGGCTGAAGATGTACGTCTACAACTACGGCACGGTCTACGACGACCCAAGCTACCGCAACCAGAAACTGGGCCCCAACTGGCGGCTGTGGCAGGCCACCAACGGCACCGGCAGCTGGACCACCAAGAACCCCGAATATCTTTACACCACCTCCTCCGACGGCAGGCTGGACTATCTGGGCCCGGACAACCAGCTGAGGATCCTGTTCTACGCCGATGGCGGCGTGCCGTACCTGGGCGACGGACGTTTTTTGATCAGGCAGATCAAGATCATCTATTCCTCCAGCGAGGCCGTGGCCGCCCAGGTCATCACCTCGGCCGACGCCTGGATAGAGGGGGATTATCTCCTGGTCCGGGGTACGGGCAAGGGCAAGACCAAGATCGACCTGCCGGGTTACGAAAGCATGACCAAGTCCCAGGCCCTGCGGGCGGCCCGGGTGACGGCCTACAGGAACCTGGGGATAGCCCTGGGCAGGATATCGCCTAAAGGAGGGACGGCCAATATCCCGGGGGCCAGGGTCAGGTCCACCAGGATATTTGAGGATTACAGCGCGGAGATAATACTGGAAGTGCCGCTGGCCAGCCTGCAAACGAAGTGACTTTTGCCCACTAAAGGACACGAAATTACCGGACCCTTACTTAAAATATTGCAATCAGAATCTGTTTTTTTTACTTCATGGATCTGCTTAACAATCTCAATCCTCCCCAGCGTGAGGCCGTCACCTATCTGGACGGCCCGGTGCTGATCCTGGCCGGGGCCGGCTCGGGCAAGACCCGGGTGCTTACCCACCGCCTGGCCTACATCACCGGAACCGGAGCCTGCGCCCCCTGGAACATCCTGGCGGTCACCTTCACCAACAAGGCGGCGTCGGAGATGAAACAGCGGGTGGCCGCTCTTTTAAAGCGCCCGGCCCAGGGCCTGTGGATCGGGACCTTCCATTCCGTCTGCGGCCGGATCCTGCGCCAGGACGGCTTTAGGCTGGGCTACGGCCGGGATTTCACCATTTACGACGAGTCTGACAAGCTGTCGCTGATCAAAAGGATCATGGCCGACCTGGCCATCCCCGAGCGCCGGGTCGCTCCCCGGGCCGTGATCTCCCGGATCTCCGGAGCCAAGGACCAGATGATAGGGCCGGAGGAATACCAGAAGACGGCCTACGACTTCTTTGAAAAGGAGGTGGCCCGGGTCTATCCCGTATACCAGCAGGCTTTGCTGAGGAACCAGGCCATGGACTTCGACGACCTGCTGGTCAATGCGGTGAGGCTGTTCCAGGAGAACCCCGGCACCCTGGAGGAATACACCGAAAAATTCAAGCACATCCTGGTGGACGAATACCAGGACACCAACCACACCCAGTACCTGCTGGTCAAGCTTCTTTCCGTCAAGAACCGGCGGCTGTGCGTGGTGGGCGACGACGACCAGTCCATCTACGGCTTCCGGGGGGCCGACATCCGCAACATCCTGGAGTTCGAGAAGGATTTCCCCGAGGCCAAGGTGATCCGACTGGAACAGAACTACCGCTCCACCAAGACCATCCTTGAATGCGCCAACCAGGTGGTCAAGAACAACCTGGGCCGCAAGGGCAAGAACCTGTGGACCGAGAACGCTTCCGGGGACAAGGCCTCCCTGTGGCAGGCCTGGGACGAGCGGGACGAGGCCGACAAGATCTGCCTGAACATCAAATCGAACATGGCGCAATCATCGCTCAAGGACATGGTGGTGCTGTACCGCACCAACGCCCAGAGCCGGGCCCTGGAGGACGCCTGCCGCCGTTATTCCCTGCCTTACCTGATAGTGGGCGGGGTGAAATTCTACGAGCGCAAGGAGGTCAAGGACCTGATGGCCTATCTTAAGGTGGCGGCCAACCCCGCCGATGGCGTCAATTTAAAACGGATAGTCAACGAGCCGCCCCGGGGCATAGGCGACACCAGCTTGATGCGGATCGAGGCCTGGGCCGCCGAAAGCAAGACCTCCCTTTACCGGGCCTTGGAACAGGCCGATCAGGTGCCGGGCCTGGGGCCTTCGGTCAAGGCCGCCGCCAAAGCTTTCCACGGGTTCATGGAAGAACTTAAAGCTCTGGCCGCTGCCAAGACCGCCGAGGAGGTCATCAAGGAACTGGTGGAAAGAACCTCGTACCTTAAGCACCTGCAGGGGCAGTACCCCGACTCCGACGAGGCCGACAGCCGGGCCGAGAACGTGGGCGAGCTGGAGGCCGCGGCCAACGACTTTTGCGAGCGGTCGGAGGACAAGTCCCTGCCGGCCTTTTTGGCCGAAGTGTCGCTGGTGGCCGACATCGACCGCTGGGACCCCCAGTCACAGGCGGTCACCCTGATGACCATGCACAACGCCAAGGGGCTGGAGTTTGACCACGTCTACATCGCCGGGCTGGAGGACGGCCTGCTGCCGCACTCGGCCTCGGTCGAATCCCGCCAGGAGCTGGAGGAGGAGCGGCGCCTCTTTTACGTGGCCATCACCCGGGCCAAAAAGAGCCTGCACCTCTGCCTGGCCTCATCCCGGCGCCGCTTCGGCGGGCTGATGCCGGCCGTGCCCTCGCGCTTTCTGGCCGAGCTTCCCCGCGACCTGCTGGAGATCCAGGGCCGGGCCGGAAAGACCGAGATCACCCGGGCCCCGGCCGAGGACATGGACCAGGACCTGCCGGAGACCGAGACCATCAAGGGCAAGGCCGTCCGGCATTCGGTCTGGGGCCGGGGCAAGGTGGTGGAGGTGGAGGGCGAGGGCGAGGAGATGAAGCTGTCCATAGTCTTTTCCGGGGGCTTGAGGAAAAAAGTCCTGGCCAGCTTTGTGGTCAGGGATTAGATACTGTTTTGCAATTTATGGCACAAGGTTATTTCAATAAGCGGAAGACCCATTGGATGTCCTCCCCCGGAGGCCGGTTCTTTCCCTTTCAGCTGCGGGCTGCCAAGTCTGATGTATTGCACCGCATCGGCCGATGGAACGAACTGATCGCCATGCTGGAACAGGATCTGGTCCGGGCCCGGGAACTGGAAACCCCGGTTTACCAGGGCCGATGCCTGCTGAAGCTGGGCATCATAGAGGCCCAACGGGGAAAGTTCGCCGAGGCCGAGGCCAAGACCGCCATGGCTTTGGGGATCTATCAAACGGCCGGTGATGGTCCCGGGATTTACCAGTGCAGGTCCACCCTGCTTAAGATCGCCAGCAACCTTAAGGAATATGAAAAGGCAGAAAACATGGCCCTGGAGCTGATGTCGGAAGCCAGGCTCAAACAAGACCGTTCCAGCGAGAGTGAAATGCTGAACAACCTGGGTTTGGTCTGCCTGAAGATGGGGCGGGACAAGGAGGCTTTGGAATATCTCAACCGAAAGCTGGAGCTTTCCAAAGAACTGGGGGATGAGGGCGGCCGGGCCAGCGCCCTGGGAAACATCGGGGGAGTTTATTTTGCCAGAGGGCAATACGACAAGGCCGCGGCCTGCGACCGGGAATCGATAGAGATCAGCCGGCGGACCGGCGACGTCTACGCAGAATACTTTGCCCTTTATAACCTGGCTAAGGCCTGTGAACAGATGGGAAAGATGGACGAAGCAATGACATACTACCGGAGCGACCTGGAGATGGCCCGACAGTTGGGGGACAAGCCGGGGGAACAGGATATCCTTGAAGACATTAAGCGTCTTACAACGGCTGAGGTTGTGGAGAAAACGGTACAAGCGAAGCAAAATGAATAAATGGCCGCATAAACATCAGAAATTGTGGATAACCAAGCAAGGCGGCGACAGTCATTATCCCTGGTTGGTAATAAAAAGAAAGGCCGACATACTGGAGACCCTGGGCCAGTGGGATAACGCCGAAAACTTGTACTGTCGCAACCTGGAAATGTCCGAACGCTTCGGAGACAGGATCCATCTGGCCCTCAGCCAGAATGATCAGGGCTGGATGCTGACCAATAAGGGCAAGCCGGATCAGGCCCGGATCATGCTAGAAGAAGCCTATAAAACTTTCAAAGAAGCGGAACACTCTTATGGGTTGGCTCGCTGCTGCAATTTCTTGGGCACCCTGCACTACCGTCAGGGCCAGTATCAAAAGGCAATAGAGTACTACAATACTGACCTGGAGCTTTCGGTAACCAGCAACGATCAGGAAGCCGTCTGTGCCTTATATGGAAATCTGGGGATCGTGTATTATGAGCTGGGCGAACTGGATAAGGCGCTTGCCCACTACCGGAAGCAGATTGAACTGTCAAAAAAGGTTGGGAATACGGCCAACATCTGCAACGGCATGGGGAACATGGCCAGCATCTACATGGATCAGGGCGATTATCAGAAGGCATTAGAGTGTTCCAACATACAACTGACCATGGCCACGCAGATGGGGGAACTGAACAGCATCGCCGTAGCCAGCAATAACATCGGCGATTGCTGCCTGAAACAGGGGCATTTTTTGGAAGCCAAAGAGAACTTTGAGAAACAGCTGGTCATCTCTAAAAAGCTGGGAGATAAATTTTTGGAGAGCGTGGCCTACGGCGATTTGGGGCAGGTATTTCAGGCCCTGGGACGGAACAAGGAGGCCCTGGAGCATTATTCCCTGGCCATTGACATCCAAAGCAAATTGGGGATTAAATATTACCTGTGCTACTATCTCCTTTTCCGGGCCGGGTTGCATTATGACCTGAAGCAATTCAGCCGGGCCCGGGAGGATGCCGCCTCGGGCAAGGCCGTGGCCGCAGAGATCGGGCGGGAGGAAATGGTGTTCAAGGCCAGGCTGCTGGATGCCTTGCTTACGGCGGAGGAAAACCAATCCGAAGCCGAGGCCGCCTTGACCGGACTGTTGGCAGAAAACCAGGATGGCAAAAGGCGGTTTGAGATTCTCCACCATCTTCACCGGATCACGGCCAAGCCGGCATACAAAGAACAGGCCCGGGAGTTGATCAAGGCCTCAGATACTGCAATCTGGCCGTACAGCCTGCGCCGGCTGGCGGGAGAATTGGAATGATCTCTGCCAACGAAAACTTTTTAGAATTATGGGCATTCCCCGGAGCCATTTTAACTTGACAATATTTGTTTTTACGGGTATATTAATTTAATGGTTCATCAGCCCTCATACATAGAATTATTCCAGGACGGACGGCTGGAAGCAAGATGCCGGGAGGCCGAAAAGCTCCTGTCTTCCTGCTGCCTGTGCCCCCGGCAGTGCGGGGTGGACCGGGCCCGGAACCAGAAGGGATTCTGCCGCAGCGGCCGTCTTCCCATTGTTTCCAGCTATAACGCCCATATGGGCGAAGAGCCCCCCATCTCTGGCAGCAAAGGCTCGGGCACCATCTTCTTTGCCAACTGCAACATGGCCTGCGTCTACTGCCAGAACTGGCCGATCAGCCAGCTGGGACAGGGCCAGGAAGTGCCCCTGGAACGCCTGGCCGGAATGATGCTGGAATTACAGGAAAGAGGCTGCCACAACATCAACTTCGTCACCCCCTCCCACATGACGGCCCAGATCCTCCTGGCGCTGCGGCTGGCGGCGGAGCAGGGCTTTAACCTGCCGCTGGTCTACAACTCCAGCGGGTACGATTCCCAAATATCCCTGAAACTTTTGGACGGCGTGGTGGACATTTACCTGCCCGACATCCGTTACTGCGATCCCGAGGCGTCCGAAAAATACTCCCAGGCTCCGGACTACCCGGAGGTCTGCCGCCAGGCCCTCAAGGAAATGTGGCGCCAGGCCGGGGAGCTTGAAACAGACCGGGAGGAAATAGCCCAAAGGGGGATGATCGTCAGGCACCTGGTCCTGCCAAACAAGCTTTCCCAGACCAGGGAAGCCCTGGCTTTTTTGGCCGGTGAAATATCACCGGCGGTGCACCTTTCCCTGATGGCCCAGTATTTTCCCGCCCATCAGACCAAAGCCATCCCGGAACTGGACCGCCGCCTGACCGGCGAGGAATACCGCCAGGCCCTGGAATGGCTGGAGGAGCTGGGAATGGAGAACGGCTGGCATCAGGAGCTGGACGACAGCGGGGGCGGGCCGGCCGACCGGATAGTGAGGGAGCCATGACCAAAAAATGCTGGGAGGAGGTCCTGTGCACCCGGGAGGACTGCCCGGTCAAGCAGAACCAGGAAGATTATTGCTGGCTTTCCCAAGCCCGGGTTTGCATAGACGGTCAGAACCGGGACATCCGGGAGCGCCTGCACCAGTGCTGCCGCGACTGCCCCCATTTTCAGAAAACTTTGGAGCGCAGTACCGGGCGGCGGCTGACCGACCAGGTGATGGCCGAGACGGTCCTGAAACTGCTGGAGGAGATGGGCGGGGTCCATGCCGAACTGACGGCCAGCAACCGGCAGCTGGGCCAGAAGATGCGGGAGCTGGCCATCCTGAACGAAGCGACCAAGGCCCTGCAGACCACCCTGGACCTGGACCAGGTGCTGCACATCATTTTGACCGGGGTCACCTCCGCCCAGACCCTGAGCCTGAACCGGGCCTTTCTGCTGCTGGTGGACGGCGACCGGAGATCATTGACCGGGAAGATGGCGGTGGGGCCGGGCGGGCCGGAGGAAGCCTTCAACATCTGGAACGAACTGCAGAAGTCGCCCCGCTCCTTCCGGGAAATGGCCCTGACCCCCTACCGCCAGGTGCAGGGAAATGTCCTGGTCAATCAGCTGGTGAATAAAATGTCGGTTTCCCTGAGCGACCGGAATAACATCCTGGTGCAGGTGCTGGAATCAAAGAAACCACTGCTGGTAAGCGATGCCTCTTCTTTTCCCGGGGCCCTGGAACTGGCCGGCCTGCTTAAGGTCAACTCCTTCATCGCGGCCCCGCTGGTGGCCGAGCAGGAAGCCTTGGGGATCATTTTGGCCGACAATGCCGTCACCAAAATGCCGATCCGCCCCGATGATGTCACCCTGCTGGAGATCTTTGCCGGACAGGTCTCGGCCTTCATCCGGAACGCCGGGCTGTACCAGAGCTTAAAGGACAAGGTCAGGGAACTGCAGCAGAGCCAGGAAAAACTCCTGAAGGCCGAACGGATGGCGGCGGTGGGCGAGATGGCGGCGGTGCTGGCCCACGAGATCCGGACCCCCATGGTCTCCATCGGGGGGTTCGTCAATTCCATGATCAGGGAAAAACCCGACGATCCCCAGTTCGGCCAGCAGCTTAAGATCATCAGCTCCGAGATCGACCGGCTGGAGGGGGTGCTGACCGACACCCTGGAACTGTCGCGGTTCAAGGAGCCGGAGCTGGTCAGCGAAAGCATCAACGATGTGGTCAAACGCTGCCTTGGCGTGCTGAGAACAGAGTTCGACCGCCAGAGCATAAAGGTGGAGATGTCGATGGAAGAAGGGCTGGAACCGGTCTGGATAGACCGCCGCCAGTTCCCGCAGGTGCTGATGAACATTCTCAAGAACGCCCTGCACGCAATGCCTCTGGGCGGGCAATTGTCGGTCAGAACATTTCTGGATGCCCAAAAAGAGATGGTCATATCGATATCAGATACCGGTTCGGGCATATCACGCCAGGCGCTGGAGCATGTCTTTGAGCCCAAGTTCACCACCAAACGGGGGGGCTTAGGCATAGGTTTGGCGGTTAGCAAGAAAATAGTGGAGGGCCACCGGGGCAGCATTGCGGTCAGTTCCGCCGAAGGCCGGGGGACATCGTTTGTGATCCGCCTGCCCTCGGGCAATCAAACGGCAGTATAATGTTTAGGGGGAATATGTAAAATTATACTTGCCACAAAGTCACCAAGCATGTCCTGAGCCGCGTCGAAGGGGACACAAAAGTATGGCAAATTGAAGTAGATTATTAGAGTCTTAGTGTCTTAGTGGCTAAATCTAATCCCAATAAAACGGAAGGATCGGCATATGGGTAAATTGCTGGTAGTGGACGACGACCAGAACCTGAGGCTGCTGTATCAAAAGGAACTGGAGGCCATGGGTCACCAGATCACCACCGCCGCCTCGGCCGAAGAGGCCAGGCAGTGCTTTGAAAAGGAAAAGCCGGAGCTGGTGGTGCTGGACCTGAAGCTGACGGCCGAGGAGGGCGGCCTGGAGGCCCTGCGCTGGATGCGGGATTTTGATCCCAGGATCCCCATCGTCATCAACACCGCCTATCCGGCCTACAAGGCGGATTTCTCCTCCTGGCTGGCCGATGCCTACATAGTCAAATCGGGGAATCTGGAGGAGCTGAAGGCAACGATAAGCAAACTATTAAATAAAAACCAATAAAGGATGGTGAAATGAAAAAGATTATGTTTCCGGCGTTGGTGGTTTTGGTCATTTTCCTGGCCGGCTCGGCCGGTTATTCCCAGGATACATCATCAGTAGTTCCGGCTGTTCCGGTTATAAAAAAGAAAAATTTGACTCATCAATGGGAGTATTCGGTCAATTTCAGTGGTAAAAAAGTATCGGGGTACACGGAATTTCATATAAAATTTCCGGACTATGGTCTAGATGGACATAGTCTTTTAGCATTTCCCATAGATGGTATCAGTAGTTGTGTGAACTTTTCGTGTAAAAAAGTGATATCTAATAGCAAAGGCAGGGAATATGGATTTGATATTTCATTGGAGAAGGTATTAACCAATCCCAAGGAAGCAATGGCTGATTCCGATTGGGTGACCTTTCCCGGAGATGAAGATCCAGCCAATAGATGGGTTAATGGCGCTACCAAATCTGATGCCGAGTTAATTGGCTTTGGGATAAATTTCCGTGCCAAATATAGTTTCCCCATGAATAAAATTGTATCCTGTGTTTTGGGGGTTGGATATCGTTATCAAAGTTATTACTATGATATTAGAGGATTGTCTGGCTGGTATGAAGATCCTTACTATTATTATATAGTGTTGCCAGAATACTACGAAGGTCTCAATGTCCTTGACTATAATGTGAAGTACCATCTGCCTTATGTGGGGTTGGATATTAATTTAAAAAATCAAGAAGGTATTGACCTCATAATTGGAGGTAATTATTATTATGCCTTGGCCAATGATTTTGACGATCACCTTTTAAGATACAAGAATTCTGAAAGCCATTGTAATGGTTCCGGTTATACGCTTTCCGGGGCCACACGAATAAAAGTCATTACATTTAAAAGCGGCCAAACTCTGTTTTTATGTGGAGGTTATAGTATTACCAGAATTAAAACCACGGGGACCCAAGTGCAAAAATATTATGGCGATGATCCAGATACGCCTAATGAGGAAATAATTACCACAAGCGATAGCATTGATAACACAATATCATTAAAACAAAATACTATAACTGCCCAGATAGAATATCAGTTTTAAATCAATATTAAATTTATGGAGAGACAACAAAATTGAACCTTTTCAAGACAATCATCCTGATGTCCGGGCTTACTGTTCTACTGGTTCTGCTGGGCGGATATTATGGTGGGCAGCAGGGCGCGATCATGGCCCTGCTTTTTGCCGGGGGGCTGAACTTTGTGGCCTACTGGTTCTCGGACAAGATCGCGCTGATGAGCTACAAGGCCCAGCCGGTGACCGAGGCCGAGGCCCCTGAACTGTATAACATGGTGCGGACCCTGGCCACCCGGGCCTCACTGCCCATGCCCAAGGTTTACATCATCCCATCGGCCTCGCCCAATGCCTTTGCCACCGGGCGCAACCCCCAGCATGCGGCGGTAGCGGTTACCCAGGGCATCATGCAGCTTTTGAACCGCCAGGAGCTGGAAGGGGTGATAGCCCACGAGCTGGCCCACGTCCAGCACCGGGACATCCTGATAGCCACGGTGGTGGCCACCATCGCCGGGGCCATCACCATGATAGCCCGGATGGCGGGCTACGCCGCCATGTTCGGGGGCTACGGCGGCGACCGGGACCGCGACCGGGGCGGCGGGGGCCTGGGAATGATCCTGATGATGATCCTGGCGCCCATAGCCGCGCTGCTGATCAAGATGTGGATCTCCCGCACCCGGGAATACTCGGCCGACTCCGGAGGAGCCCTGATCGCCGGCTCCCCCCAGGGGCTGGCCAGCGCCCTGGAAAAGCTTCAGGCCGGGGTGCAGATCGCGCCGATGAATGCCAATCCTGCCTCATCCCACCTGTTCATCGTCAACCCGCTTTCGGGCAAAAGCCTGATGAGCCTGTTCTCCACCCATCCCCCGATCGAAGAACGGGTGGCAAAATTGAGGGCCATGGGCAGGGGGTAGACTTGGGACAAAAGTGAGTGTATAATAATGGCAGAAACAAATATTCAAAATAATGCTACAAGGAAAACCATGAGGATCAGAAATCTGTTCATCTCCGCCTTGGTCCTGCTGGCGGTGGGAGCCGGGACCGTCCTGGCAGTGCCGGTAGAGCTCTATTTGGTAAAGTTTGCGCCGGGTACCGATGTTTACCGGCTGGCCGGATCCCAGAGCTGGCCCCTATATCATATCTCCGGCCAACAGGCCCTGATGGGAAAGTGGTTATCCATTTCGGGCAATAAAGCGGTTTTGGGATCCAACCTGGTTTACCAGGGTCCTTCGGAAAACCTGCGCTGGGTGCATCTTAAAAGAAACAGCCAACTGCCGGCCATCAAGGCCGTATATTCGGGAAAAGACATACTGCTGGCGGAGGCTGGCAATGTGGCCGCCGCCGGAGTTAAAAACGGGCGGGACCTTATGATCAAAGCTTTTAATCCCCGGTCGATTGTGATGGCTCCCCCGGCAGTTCTAAGAACCGCAAGTCTAACCAGGGACACAACAGTGGCGACGCTGGTTCATCTGGTTGACACAGCAGAGGTCCGCACCCGGATAGAAGCGATGCAGTCTTTTGACACCAGGTTCCTGGACGCCGCCAACCATGACTCGGTGGTGGGATGGATAAGAAATCAGTTCCTGAATATGGGCATTGCCGACGTCAGAACCGATACCTTTGACATCGGTTACGGCATGAAACAACACAACATCATTGCTACGATTCCCGGACTTTTGGACACTACCGTCGTTTACATTGTGGGCGGGCATTACGATTCCTACAGTCCCGATGAATATAATCAGGCTCCCGGCGCTGACGATAACGCTTCGGGAACGGTGGCGGCACTGGAGATGGCCCGGGTGCTTTCTCTGCCCGGAAACCAGCCTAATAACACAATCAGGTTCATTGCTTTTGACGCGGAAGAATACGGTTTGTTCGGCAGCGCAGAATATGCTCAAGCAGCCCTGAATGCAGGGATGGACATAGGGTGCATGCTCAATTACGACATGATAGGCTACAAGGGGAACGACAGCACTTTTGTCTCAAAACTAAACCCCGGGTCTGAAAGTTATGCCTATATGCTGGGCCAAATGGCCGGGTGGTATGGCCGGCTGGCCGACACCAACCTGGTTCCTGAATATAACAGCGTGTATTTAAGCGGAAGCGACAGCTACGAATTCTCAATCCGAGGCTTTCCGGTGACCTACAGTGAGGAATTGGACTTCAGCACGGTCTATCATCAGACCAACGACAGCACCACCTACATGAGCATGCGCTATGCTACCAGCATCATCAAAGCCGGGATGGGGCTTTTGGGCACACTGGCCAATTACCCCCAAAAGGTTGGTGGTCTGGAAGTCACCGACGTGGGGAACGGAACGCAGCTATATGTTCAGTTGTTGCCCAACAAGGCCAGCAACATAACAGGCTATAAAGTTTATTGGAGTAATAATAGTGGCAACAAAACCTATAATCTACCGATTTTCACTAACAATAAGACAACTGGACCTTCAGTTACGATCGGTGGCTTAATGGCTGATAGCCTGTATTATATTGGTGTTACTGCGATAGATAACGATGGCAAAGAAAGCCCGATGATAACCGAAGCCACCGGCACACCCAGATCGGCGCCCCTGGCCCCTTCCGGTCTGGTGGCCGTACCAGTGGATTCGGGGATAACGCTGACCTGGGATAAGAACCTAGAGTTGGACCTGGCGGGTTATAATGTATTTCGTAGGATAGATAGCGGCACATTCGATAGCCTGACCTTCACCAGCGACACCTTTCTGCTGGAAAAACCCCTTTCCGGAGCCAGCCGGTATTACTACAAGATCAGGGCCCGGGACACCGATGCCAATGCCGGACTTTTATCCGACTCGGCCTACTGCCGTCCCATCACCCTTGATCAGGGGATATTGGTGGTCGATGAGACACAGAACTGGACCACCACCAGTTTCCCTCGTGACGTCCAGCAGGATAGCTTTTACAACTACCTGACCACCGGTTATAAGTCAGAGGGGTACGACTTCGGGGCTGTGGCCCAAAAGCCGATATTGGGAGACATGGGGCCATATTCTACCGTGCTATGGCACAGCGACGATCCTTCCTCTTTCCTGGCGGCCAATGACAGCAGCGCCATCAGGGAGTATCTGATGCACGGCGGAAAACTGTGGTTCACCGGTTGGAAGCCTTCCGCGGACATCCGGAACAGCGCGACTTATCCGGCTAATTTTGCCGCCGGCAACCTGTTTTATGATTATTTTGGGATAAGTCGTGTTGAACTTTCGGGAAGCACAGACTCCCTGATCGGAGTGCAGGGCTTGTCGGGATATCCTTCCATAGCGCTGGATCCGGCAAAATATCCCAACACGCTATATAACGGTACCATGAAAAATATCGAAGCCTGTACGCCGCTGGCCGGGGCCGACACAATTTATGTGATGGACATGAGGAACAACGCCAGCCCCTACGAAGGAAGAGCCTGCGCGGTGCGGGACTCGGGCAAGACGGTGTTCTTTGGCTTCCCGCTGTATTATATGGACAAGAACCAAGCCAGGCTGGCGGCACAGAAGGTAATGGCGGAGTTCGGGGAAGTTCCGCTGGGGGTGGCAGGGAAGCCGGAGAACTTTGAGCGGATAACGGATCGTAGGCTTCTTCAGAATTCGCCCAACCCGTTCAGCCAGCAGACAAACATCAGTTACCAGCTGCCAAAGGCAGACAAGGTCAAACTTAACATTTATAACATAGCCGGGCAGCTGGTGAAGACATTGGTCAACGGGGAACAGCAGTCCGGGAGTTATACGGTCAAATGGGACAGAAAGGACAACCAGAATAGACAGGTGAGTGCCGGGGTGTACATATATCATCTGAGTACGGACGGCAAGACCCAAAGCCGGAAGATGATAGTGCTGAAGTAAACAGTGAATGAGCTAAGAGGCCGCCTTTAAGGCGGCCTCTTTTTGTATAAAATTAGATTGACAAACAATATTAATAGTTATATATTTAACGCAACTAAAAAATATCTAAAAAAGCTACAAGGGGAATAGATAATGAAAAATACATTGTTTTTCACGGGGATCATTGTTTTCCTTCTATCAAGCTTTGGCGAAGGGCGGGATCAGTTCCCAGGACTGTCCCTCCCGGTCGATCCAGTCATCCAGTCCATGGTGGATTCGGTCAGCGCCGATTCCCTGGAAGCCTATGTACGGAGGTTGGAAGGATTCTACACCCGACGGGTATTGACAGATAGCCACAAATTGGCCGGGCAATGGATAGCGCAAAAATATTCTGATTGGAATTATCCGGTAGAGTATGACAGCGTTTGGGTAGATAGCACTTATTATAATTATACTCTGAGCAAATGGTATGAAATTGGTCTGCGTGGTTTTGCCCAAAACATCATAGCACCGGTAAAAGGGACAGTTGATTCCCAGTCAATATACATATATGGTGGGCATTATGATTCATATGGTGAGAGTATCGATCCGACTTTTGGTTCGCTCTATCTTCCAGCCCCGGGGGCGGAAGACAACGCCAGCGGGACCGCCTGTGTGATGGAATGTGCCAGGCTCTTTAAAGATAAAACTTGGGAAAGCAGCCTCAAGTTTATTGGGTTTGGGAGTGAGGAATTAGGGTATTCGTCCGCCCATCATTATGCCATGCAGGCATATCTGAAAGGCTGGGATATAAAGGGAATGGTGGGATTTGATTTAGTCGGCAGTGATGCATCTTTTTTAAACCAAGTAGTCAATAGCGCCTGGGGGAACGTCAGTGATGAACTGATAGAGGTTTATTCAACAGTGGCAAGTGT
>JAURWH010000187.1 GCA_030655055.1 bacterium | reverse complement strand
TCTATGATCAAGCCCCGGCACTTGATGTCCCCGCTGTAATGGGCGCCGCTCTGCAGTTCTATCTTGTTGGCCGCGGTGATATTGCCGGTGACCTTGCCGCCGATGATGGCGTCCTTGGCTTTGATCTCGGCTTTTAAGATCCCTTCCTTGCCTATCACCAAAGTGCCGCTGGTCTCTACCTGCCCCTCAACCTGGCCGTCGATCCGGATGCCGCCTTCCACCTTGAGGCTGCCGTTGAAGCTGGAACCCTTGCCCAGCAGGGTGTTCATCGGTCCGCCGCCGATCTCCGTCTTTTTGTCCATCGTTTGATCTTCCTTTATCTTCGTCGGTTGGGGCAATCAACAATTGCCTTAAGTTTTCTGAGCCGCCAGTTGGGGCAATTCATGAATTGCCCTTACAGGTATCTCATTTATTCGGTCTCGGTGACGCCCACTTCATAGTCCTGGCCGTTGACCCGCATCACGAAATGGCGCTGGGGGTGGCCATCGGGCGAGGGCAGTCCCACTTTAAGGGAATCCTGGCGGGCCTTCTTCTTAAGCGGGTCCTTCTGGACCTCAAAATACTCCTTGGCCACCGCCGGGTACAGGGCGTAGGACAGGATGTCCTCTTCCTTGTCCGATATCCCCTCCATCTCCTTCTTGCACTTCTCCCATTCCGGGGCGATGTGGTTGGCCGGGCGGTCGGTGATGGGCTTCTCGTCGCCGATGGCCTTCTTCATCACCACCGGGTCAATGGGGGCCGGGGTCTTGCCGTACAGGCCCTTGCAGAGGTCCTTGACCTCCTGGATGATGATCTTGTATCTTTCCCCGGCCAGCACGTTGAAGGTGGCCTGGGTGCCCACTATCTGCGAGGTGGGGGTCACCAGCGGCACGTAGCCCAGTTCGGCCCGGACCTTGGGGATCTCCTTGAGCACGGCCTCGAACTTGTCCAGGGCATTCTGTTTTTCCAGCTGGCTGACCATGTTGGTCAGCATCCCGCCCGGCACCTGGTAGACCAGGGCCCGCACGTCCACCCGCTCGGCCACCGGGGTGATCAGGTGCTGGTAGGCCCGGTCCTTGATGTCCTGGAAATACTCGGCGATCTCCAGAAAGTGGGATTTGTCCACCTTAAGCCCGAAGCCGGCGTTGTCCAGCATCTCCACCATGGACTCGGTGGGCGGCTGGCTGGTGCCCGAGCCGAAGGGCGAGATGGCGCAGTCCAGGATGTCCGCCCCGGCCTGGGCCGCGGCAAAGTAGCTGGTGGGCGCCATGCCGGTGGTGCAGTGGGAGTGCAGGCAGACCGGCAGTCCCACTTCTGATTTAAGTTTTGATATCAGCTCCTGGGCCGAGGCCGGCGAGATCAGCCCGGCCATGTCCTTGATGGTGATGATGTCGCAGCCCAGGTTCTTGAGCTCTTTGGCAAAGGACACGAAGCCGTCGATGGAGTGCACCGGCGAGATGGTGTAGCTCAGCGCGCCCTGGACGGTGGCTCCGGTCTTCTTGGCGGTGACGATGGCCTTCTCCATGTTGCGGATGTCGTTCAGCGCGTCGAACACCCTAAAGACGTCGATGCCCAGCTCGGCCGCCTTTTTGATGAAACGCTCCAGGATGTCGTCGGAGTAATGCTTGTAGCCCACCAGGTTCTGGCCCCGCAGCAGCATCTGAAGTTTGGTCTTCTTGGTGTGTTTTTTGAATATCCGGATCCGCTCCCAGGGGTTCTCGTCCAGAAAGCGGAGCATGGTGTCAAAGGTGGCCCCGCCCCACATCTCGAACGACCAGTAGCCCACCTGGTCCATCCTCTCGATCATGGGTATCATGTCCTCGGTCCGCATCCGGGTGGCGATCAGTGACTGGTGGGCATCGCGAAAGGCGGTTTCGGTGATGTTGACCAGCCGGCCGTTGTTGCCCATTTTGGCGTCTTCGTTCTTATCTGATTTTTTTAACATCTTTATTCCTGCTTCATGGGGGTTACTATCCACAGATTTCGCAGATTATCGCAGATTTTTTATATTCTGGTTTTTCCTGAAATAATAAATCCCGATCTGTGTCAATCCGTGTAATCTGCGGATAGATATTTTCTTTATGCTGTTAGGACAGTATGACCAAAGCTTCGCCGGCGGTGACGGTCTGTCCCGGCTTGACCCGGATCTCGACCACCTTGCCGGCCACCGGGGTGGAGAGCGAGGTCTCCATCTTCATGGCTTCCAGCTTAAGCAGCACGTCGCCGTCCTTCACCTCCTGGCCCACCTGGCACAGCACTTTGATGATGGTTCCGGTCATGGGGGCCGGAATGACCTTCTGGCCTTCGGCTACCGGGGCCTGGGGTTTTCCCGGGGCCGGGGCGGCGGCCTGGGGCACCGTCACCGAGATGGTCTTGGGGCCGGTGGGGGCGGGGATGGGGGCCAGGGCCGGCTTCTTGCCGACCTCCTCGACCTCCACCTCGTAGGCCTTGTTGTTTACCTTTACGATGTACTTGCGGGACATGTTTGACCTTTCGTATTATTTCTAAGAAATCAAATGATGCTTATTTTTCTCCGTGTCTCTGTGCCTCTGTGGCAAAGATTATTTCCGGGGACCGCCCATGTTCTCCTGCCTTCCGGCCAGCGCCCAGAGGTTGATCTCGGAATGGTGAACCGGCTTGATGGAGGCCACGTGGAAGGCCAGCTTGTCGTCCTTTAGATAGCGCCCCAGGGCGGCGGCTATGGCCACCTGGATCTCGGCGGGGATGTTCTCTTTTTTAGTCATTTGTCTTATCTGTCGTTTCGGATTTGGTCTTGGCGGTCTGTTCGTCATCCCCGGCTTGACCGGGGATCCAGGGTTTTAATTACGATACTTGGATTCCCGCCTTCGCGGGAATGACCAAAGGAAAGTTTACAGCGGTATGTTCCCGTGCTTCTTGTTGGGCGACTGCTCGCGCTTGGTCTTGAGGATGGCCAAGGCCGAGGCCACTCTTCCCCGGGTCTCTTCCGGCGCTATTACCGCGTCCACGTAACCGCGCTTGGCGGCCTCGTAGGGGTTGGAGAACATCTCTTCGTAGGTTGCTATCAGCTCCTGGCGCTTCTGGGCCTGGTCGGCCGCCCCGTCGATCTGCTTGCGGAAGATGACGTTGACAGCGCCAGAGGCGCCCATCACCGCGATCTCGGCCTGGGGCCAGGCCAGCATCAGGTCCGATCCCAGGTCCTTGTTGCACATGGCAATGTGGGCCCCGCCGTAGGATTTGCGCAGAGTTACGGTGATCTTGGGCACGGTGGCCTCGGAATAGGCGTAAAGGATCTTGGCCCCGTGACGGATGATCCCGCCGTGCTCCTGCTGTTTTCCCGGCAGGTAGCCCGGGCAGTCCACGAAGGTCACCAGCGGGATGTTGAAGGCGTCGCAGAAGCGGATGAAACGGGCGGCCTTGTCGGAGGAGTTGATGTCCAGACAGCCGGCCAGCACCTGGGGCTGGTTGGCCACTATGCCCACGCTGTGACCGCCCACCCGGCCGAAGCCCACCACGATGTTGGGGGCAAAGTGCTCGTGGACCTCCAGGAAATCGCCGTTGTCCACCACTCTTAAAATGATGTCCTTGGCGTCATAAGGCATCTTGGGGTTCACCGGGACGATGGTCCGCAGTTCCATGTCTATCCGGCCGGGCTCGTCGGTGGTGTCCAGCACCGGCGGGTCTTCCAGATTGTTGGCCGGAAGGAAGGACAGCAGTTTGCGCACCCCGGCAAAACAGTGTTCTTCGCTGGGATAGGCAAAATGCCCGTTGCCCGAGACCTGGTTGTGGGCCATGGCCCCGCCCAGTTCTTCCAGGCCCACCTCCTCGCCCATCACGGCCTTGATCACCTGGGGCCCGGTGATGTACATGTTGGAGACCTTGTCCACCATGAAGACGAAATCGGTGATGGCCGGGCTGTAGACCGCGCCTCCGGCGCAGGGCCCTAAGATCACGGAGATCTGGGGGATGACGCCCGAGGACCGGGTGTTGCGGAAGAAGATCATGCCATAGCCGTGCAGGGAGTCCACGCCCTCCTGGATCCGGGCTCCGCCGGAATCGTTGATGCCGATGACCGGGACGCCCATCTTAAGCGCCATGTCCTGCATCTTGACGATCTTTAAGGCGTGGGCCTCGCCCAGGGAACCGCCGGTGACGGTGAAGTCCTGGGAGAAGACGAAGACCGGGCGCCCCTCCACCGTGCCGTAGCCGGTGACCACGCCGTCGGCCGGGATGGACACCTTGTCCATGCCAAAGTTGTCGCAGCGGTGCTGGACGAAGGCGTCGAACTCCACAAAGCTCTGGGGGTCCAGCAGCTGGTCTATCCGCTCCCGGGCCGAGAGTTTTTTCTTTTCGTGCTGTTTGGCCGCCCGCTTGCCGTCGGCATCGCAGATGACCGCCTTCTGGTCCTCCAGCGCCTTGATGATCTGCTCAATGGTCTTTTCAGACATCTTGCGTAAACCTAACTATATTAAATGTTTATTGTTTTCCAACCGAAAACCATAGGATAAACGAAATGTTATTATATCTCAAAAGACGGGGCATTTCAAGGGGAAAATGGCACACAAAACAGCAACAAGTAATTTTACATAAACCAAGTAAAATCATATAAAAAACCCCGCATTAGCGGGGTTTTTTGTTAGGTCTTTACGTTGCCCATCGCAAAGGTACTTTTAAATCGTTAAACCAACTTATATCAATTTTTTTTTCGTGTTGCAACCGGCCAACAACGATGCCCGGAGCTATTTTTAAGGTTTGAGCGAACTGAATTATCGTTTTTTTATTAAGATCACGCCCATCAATAAAGATTTTAT
>JAURWH010000186.1 GCA_030655055.1 bacterium | reverse complement strand
GAGGCCTTTGTCAAGGGGATGGACCAGGTGATGGAGGTCTACGAGAAGTACAAGGAAGTCTGATACAATGAGCAATGAACAGTTAACAATGAACTGGAAACGGCCCTTCGACAGGGCTTCGGCACGCTCAGCCCGGCGGCTCAGGGCACGTAAACAGTGGGCTCAGGGCAAATAAACGGCAAACGGAACCAGAAACATCTTAAAGGCAAAGTTATGCAGATCACCCATTACGGAGTGAGGGGCTCGATCCCGGCGCCGGGGCATGACACTGTTGATTTCGGCGGCAACACCACCTGCGTGGAGGTGGTCACCAGCAAGGGCCAGAGGCTGATCATCGATTGCGGCACCGGCATCCGCAAGCTGGGATTGAATCTCCTGAAGGCAAAGGAAGAGGTGCCCGAGATCCCGATCTTCGTGACCCACGTCCACTGGGACCACATCCAGGGCCTGCCTTTCTTTCTGCCGATCTACATGTCCCGTTTCAAGATCCGCTTTCTGGGGGCCAAGGAAAGCTTCGGCCGCCTGTATTCCACCCTCTACGACCAGATGGACGGCTATGTCTTTCCGGCCAAGCTGCAGGAGGTCCAGTCCAACATCAATTACCAGGTGGTGGACGACGACGAGGGCTTTAACCTGGGCGAGATGCATTGCGACATCATTCGCAACAACCACCCGGTGCCCACCTACGGGGTCAAGATCCACGACCAGGGAAAGACCTTCTGTTTTCTGACCGACAACGAGCTGAACATAGACAAGCCCCAGACCGAGTACAAAAAGTTCGTGGAGTTCTGCGCCGGGGCCGACCTGCTGATCCACGACGCCCAGTACACCGAGGACGACATGAAACGGACCAGGGGCTGGGGGCACTCCACCTTCCTGGAAGTGATCAAGCTGGCCGAGGACGCCGGGGTCAAGTCGCTGGGATTCCACCACCACGACCCGGAACGCAGCGACCGGCAGCTGGAGCAGATAATAGGGGAGATGGAGGCCAACACCAATATCCATATCTTTGGGGCCCGGGAAGGCGAAAAACTGGAGGTCTAAAATTTTAAAATAATATTTATTAGCCCAGCCCTTAAGGGCTGGGCTAATAAATTATGCGTATGATAGATATCACCATCACCATAGCCGGCGCGGCCGGACAGGGGATGCAGACCATCTCCTATACTTTGGCCAAGGCGCTAACCCGCCAGGGCTACTTTGTCCATTGCTACCAGGACCTGATGTCCCGGATCCGGGGCGGGCACAATTTCGCTGTCTTGCGGATCTCCGACCGGCCGGTGGGCAGTCTGTCGGAAAGGTCCAACATTCTGATCGCCCTCAACCGGGAGTCAATTGACATCCATTCACCCGGCATGGTGGAGGGCGGGGTGGTGGTGTTTGATGAAAAGATATCAGATGCGGGCGCTTCGACAGGGCTCAGCGTCCACGGTGGCGGCGCTTCGACAGGGCTCAGCGCCCACGATGATAAAAAGCTGAACCTGTTCCCGGTGCCGCTGGAGAAACTGGCCCTGGAGGCGGCCCAGAGCAAGATCATGGTCAACGCTGCGGCCTGCGGTGTCTGCTTCAGCCTGATGGAGTACGATTTTGACGTGCTGGCCGACACCCTGGGCGACCTGTTCGACCGCAAGGGAGACCTTATCGTGGAGGCCAACATCCGGGCGGCCCGGGCCGGTTACGATTTTGCCGAGCGGGAGTTCAAGGGCGTCTGCCCCTACTGCACCCTGCACCGGAAAGCTTCCACAAGCCCCGGCAAGATGCTGATGACCGGCAGCGAAGCGGCCGGGTTCGGCAGTTTGGTCTCGGGCCTGCAGTTCCTGTCGGCCTATCCCATGTCGCCCTCCACCGGGATAATGGAATACTGCGCCGCCAAGCAAAAGGAAGTTTCGGGGCTGCTGGTGGAACAGGCCGAGGACGAGATCGCCGCCATAAACATGACCATCGGGGCCTCAGTGGCGGGAGTAAGGGCCATGACCTGCACCTCGGGCGGCGGCTTTGCCCTGATGACCGAGGGCCTTTCGCTGGCCGGGATGACCGAAGTGCCGCTGGTGGTCTTCATTGCCCAGCGGCCCGGCCCGGCCACCGGCTTTCCCACCCGCACCGAGCAGGGGGATCTTTTGTTCGCACTATACGGCGGCCACGGCGAGTTTGCCCGGGCCATTCTGGCCCCCGGCGACGCCGAAGAGACCGTCTACGCCATGCAGCAGGCTTTCAACCTGGCCGACAGATACCAGACCCCGGTAATAGTCCTGGGCGACCAGAACCTGAACGACTCGTTCTGGACCGTGGATGGTCTGGACCTGGATAAAATATCCATTGACCGGGGCAAACTCCTGGCTTCCTGGGATCAGGCTTCCGGTTCCTACAAGCGGTACCACCTTTCCTCGGACGGGATCTCCGACCGCCTCATTCCCGGAGCCACGGAAGAGGTGCAGTACTGGGACAGCGACGAACACACCGAGGAAGGGCACATTGCAGAGAGCGCTTCGGTTCGCCTGCAGATGACGGCCAAAAGACTGGCCAAGCTCAAAGGCCTTAAGGAGGATTCGCTTAGTCCTGAAGTCTTCGGAGATTCCAGGGAAACAGTCCTGGTCGGCTTCGGTTCTTCAAAATGGGCGGTGCGGGAGGCGGTCGAAAAACTGCAGGAGCAGGGGGAGAAGGTTTCGGCGGTGCATTTCCCGCAGGTCTTCCCGCTGCCAAAAGAAACTGTGGAATTGCTGTCCGGGTATAAGAAGATCATAGTGGTGGAGCAGAACGCCACCGGGCAGTTCGAGAAACTGCTGCTGACGGAAACGGGGATCAAGGCCGACGGGTCGATAAGGAAGTTTGACGGCCGGCCGCTGACGGCGCAGTACATAGTTGATAGTTACAATACAATAGACTAACCTCTATAAGGAAACCAGGAATACAGGAAAATAAACGGCACGGATACTTACGATACCTAAGGTAATCTTTTTAAGGAAACCAAGAACGCAGGAAAATCAAACACAGGATATTATGGCATTAGAACATGAAAAACTGACAGAGGCAATAATCGGAGCCGCAATAAAGGTTCTTCATACTCGTGTACAATAAATATAAGGGGAATCAATGGCACATCAAAAAATTGCTTTTATTGTTTTGTTGTTTTTAACGATACTTGTTAAAAATACTATCGCCGGTGGTATTGATAGCACTTATTTAATTACTGCCAATTCTGTCGGCTATGGGAAAATCGGCATGAAAGTTAGTGAATTTATCAAATGTATTAAATGTGACAGTGTTGATAGCATGTACAAAGAAGATACTGGTTGGACCTTATATAAAAATAAGGTGAAAATATTAAAATTTGGTGGTCCAAATACACCTAAAAGATATTTTGTACGTGGTATTACAATATTTGATCCTTTGTATAGGACTCGTAAAGGCGTACATGTTGGCATGACATTAGAAGAATTCAACCATTTATATCCTACAATCCCAATACATCAAGACATTGTCTTTCGGCATGATGAGAGTTTTGACTTTGTGGATTTAGATGGTAAAGCAAAAAACTATTACTGCACATTAAAAGTTGGCTGGGACAATGGTGAACCTGTTGGTATAAAATATGAACCTGATAAAAACGGGGAGTATTATTCTAAAGAATATCGATTAGATGGTTACATTTCATCAATATCTATATGGAAACATTAATTAATTACTGTGCACAACAAGCCGGTTTGCATTCCAGGAAGTTAAGGACACGGATTTCGTAAACCTGCCTCCCGACAGCAGTAACAAAATAAGACCAAAGATAGTGCAGCAATAAATATTTAAAATTTCGCCTTCAAAATGCAACTGTAATATCCTGTCCAAAAACTTTACGATAGAACATGATTATTATTGAATTTCGGCAAGTTGACATTGGACGTAAAAAGGGTGATCTCAAAGTAATTCCTGTCTTCCTGGTTTCCTAATAAGAAATGGTAAATTATGCTGGATGTAAACATATATAAAAGCGAAGACCAAAGCGCCTGGTGCCCAGGCTGCTACAATTTCGCCATCCTTAAGGCGGTCAAGCAGGCCCTGGCCTCGCTGGACATCGCCCCCCATCAGGTGATGTTCTCCTCAGGGATCGGCCAGGCCCCCAAGCTGCCGCATTACCTGAAATGCAACCTGTTCAACGGCCTGCACGGGCGGACCCTTCCCGTGGCCACCGGCATCAAGCTGGCCAACCACGGCCTGCAGGTCATCGCCGAGGGCGGGGACGGGGACGGTTACGCCGAGGGCGGCAACCACTTCGTCCATGCCATGCGGCGCAACCCGGGGATCACCTATCTGGTCCACGACAACCAGATCTACGGACTGACCAAGGGCCAGACCTCTCCCACCTCGGAAGGAGGCCTGGTGACCGGCACCACCCCCTTCGGCAATTACAACGCCCCGGAGCATCCGCTGGCTTTGGCCATTGCCGCCGACTGCAGTTTAGTAGCCCGGGGTTTTGCCGGGGATTCCGACAGTCTGGCGGAGCTGATCGCTGCCGCCATCAAGCACCCCGGCTTTGCCCTGGTGGACATCCTCCAGCCCTGCGTCACTTTCAACAAGCTTAACACCTTTCAATGGTACAAAGAACGGGTCTACCAACTGGAGCCGGAATACGATCCTTCAGACCGGCAAAAAGCCTTTGCCAGGGCCTTGGAGTGGGGGGACAGGATACCTTTGGGCATCATTTATAAGAATGACAGGCTTCCCCTGGAAACCCTGCTGCCCCAATTGAAGCCCGGCCCGCTGGTCAAACAGGCGGCCGATCCTTCGCAAAGAAAAAAACTCAGCGCACAATTCAACTAAGGAAGAACAATGGCAAAAGTAGGTTTCATAGAACACAAAGGGGCAAGGATACTATCCCTGGACGTCAGTCACTCCCACAGCGCCGAGGAGAACATCGAGGCCTTTCAACAGGCCCAGGCCCTTATCCTGCAACAGCCGCCCAAATCGGTGCGGCTTTTGTCCGACGTCACCAAGGCCCATTACACCACCCAGGCGGTGGACGCCATGAAGCAGTTCTCTAAAACAGTCACCCCGCACATATTGGCCAGCGCCGCGGTGGGGGTATCCGGGATCAAACGGATAGTGCTACAGTCCCTGATAAAACTTTCGGGCCGCCATATCGAGATGTTCGGTGACCGGGAAAAGGCCCTGGACTGGCTGGCGGGACAACTATAAACAGTTAACAATGAACAATGAACGCTAAACTGAACAGAGAATATGCTGAAAAAACTTGATCCCAAAAAACTCAAGTTCAATCCCTTCACCCTGATGGAGGACGAATGGTTCCTGCTGACCGCCGGAAAAAAGGGCGACTACAACACCATGACCTGCGCCTGGGGAACCCTGGGAATACTTTGGAACAAGCCCATCGCCGTGGTCTTTGTGAGGCCCACCCGCCATACCTACAAGTTCACCAACAAATACCAGGACTTTACCCTGTCGTTCTTCGGGAAAAAGTGCCGCCCGGCCCTTAAGATCTGCGGCACCAAGTCGGGGCGGGACGGCGACAAGGTCAAAGAGGCCGGGCTGACGCCGATTTTTACCCCCAAGGGCAATGTTTATTTCAAGGAAGCCCGAATGGTGCTGGAATGCCGGAAAATATACTTTGACGACCTTGATCCCAAGAAGTTTTTGATCCCGGGGATCGAAAAGAACTATCCCAAAAAGGATTACCATAGGATGTACGTGGGTGAGATTGGGAGAATCTTTACTACGGCATAATTCAGCCGGCCCGTAAAAAGTGATTGACAGGCCAGTATTTTAAGTGATAAAATAAGGGTAAGTTCACGGGAAGCGTGGCCGAGTGCCACCGCAGCAGCGGGGTCCCGCCTTTGGCGGTGAGTCGATGGCGGCGGTCTTGCCACCGCCTGTGGCGGGGTGTCGCCAACGGCGGCAAAAACCTGTAAAGTTAAATGTATTATACCTATGTGATAAAATGTCAAGGCAATGGGAGGTACTACATCGGCCACACAGCTGATATTGTACGAAGGTTAGAAGAACATTGCGCGGGGAAAACCAGGTCTCTAAGAAACAAAGGTCCATTTGTTCTGTTGTATAGCGAGATCCACGAAACGAAACAGGCTGCATATCGTCGGGAGTTGCAGATAAAAAGCTATAAGGGTGGAGAAGCCTTTAAAAGATTGATTTTAAAGGAAGAAAAGGCTAACTAACTCCGGAAGCGTGGCCGAGTGGTCGATGGCGGCGGTCTTGAAAACCGTTGTGCTGAAAGGCACCAGGGGTTCGAATCCTCTCGCTTCCGCCATTATTGACGAACCCCTGGTGCAGATGAAATCTGCGGGGTTCTCCGCCGGCAGGAATTCGGACTGGCCAAGCGACGGCGGATCCGCCGCAGGCGGAGAATCCTCTCGCTTCCGCCAGACTGCGCCATATAAAAACCGGGCAAACATGAGGCCTCGTCTGGCGGGCCAGACAAATAAATAACACAAGGGTTCATTTGCGGAGGGGTGGCCGAGTGGCCGAAGGCGACGGTTTGCTAAACCGTTATACGGCCTTAAAGCTGTATCCAGGGTTCAAATCCCTGCCCCTCCGCCATATTGTCAAAAACAAAAATCAATAAGCGGGGCTGCCATCAGCGGCCCCGCTTATTTTATTGCCGCCTGTTCTGATGTTTTCAGGATTCAGGCGGTATTTTGTCATCCCCAGACGGTAAAATGACTGAAGGGAACCGGGGAGCAGGCGGCAATTTAAACCCGGGATCAAAAGTATTCCAACCCTTTAAAAAGAGGTCTTGACTATCCCGCCTCTTAACTGGTATATTAGGAAACGGCGGTTTAAAGACCAAACCAAAAGGAGCAAGCAGATGCCCCAAGTATTGGAAAAAGACAGCCTCTACCGGTTTCCCCACCTGCTGTTGATCGAAGCCTCGGCCGGCTCGGGCAAGACCCACGCCCTGGCCAGCCGCTTCGTGCAGTTCCTGCTGTCCTCCCGGATCGAGCACAACCAGCTGCCCCATCTGCTGGCCATCACCTTCACCAACAACGCGGCCCGGGAGATGAAGCAGCGGATATTAAGCTGGCTGAAGGAGCTGGCCCTGGGCGGCGACGAAGAGCTTTTAAAACAAACTGCCGGCCTGCTGGAGACGGAGTCCAAGGAAATACCGGGCCTGGCCTTTGGGATGGTGGACCGGGTGATAGAGCACTTTTCCGATTTCCAGGTCCAGACCATAGACAGCTTTACCAACCGGCTGGCCCAGGCCTCGGCCCGGGAGCTGGGCTTCCGGCCGGATTTTCAGGTGACCACCAGCTACGGCGAACTGCTGGACTATTCCCTGGACCTGCTGTTGAAGCAGGCCGGCCGGGACCAGGATCTGACCGCGGTGATGGGCCGGTTCCTGGAACTGCTCAACGCCTCCGGCGGCAGCTTCGCCTGGAACCCCCAGCCCCTGATGCGCGAAAGTTTCGAAAAATTTCTGGTCATCGAGGCCAAGGAGTCGGGGCAGTTTGCCTTCAACGACCGGACCGCCGAAAGAGACCGCTGCCTGGGGATCATCAATGATGTCTACTGGCAGATCTGCGGCATCGCCCATGATCAAGGATTTGAAATGAAGGCCGACGCCTTTGCCTCATACCTGGAGCAGGGGGATGTGGACAAGATACTGGCCAGGACCACCTACCACAACGGACATACCCCGATGCTCAAGGGAAAGTGCCCCAAAGACAAGCTGGCCGTCCATGAATCGACCAAGGAGCTTTGGGGGAAACTGGGGCCGGTGGCGGCCGGTCTGGCCGTGGCCCAGGCTGAAAGCCACTATGCCGCCTACGGCCAGCCCTACCACCATTTCAAGCAGATATTGGAGCAGACCAAGCGGCGCCGGGGGGTGATCCACATCGACGACATCGCCCGGAAACTTTCCCGGCAGCTGGACCAGGAGATGATCCCCGGGATCTACCTGGCTTTGGGGGCCAAACTCTGCCATTACCTGATCGACGAGTTCCAGGACACCGACCTGGCCCAGTGGCGCAGCCTGCACCCGCTGCTGGCCGAGGCCCTGGCCTCGGGCGGCTCGGCCTTTTTGGTGGGCGACCTCAAACAGGCCATCTACTTGTTCCGCAAGGCCGATTACAAGATAATGAAACAGCTTCAGGATGATATTCAGGGGAAGAGCAAACCGCCGGTCTGGCTGCCGGCCAGCGTGACCGATAGTTCGCAGGTGGGCGGGTTGGAGGAAAACTTCCGCTGCGGCCAGGTGATCCTGGAATACGTGGAGCAGGCCTTCCATCACAATCTGAACCAGCTGATCGGGGAGGGGGTTTTGGGCCCCGACCGCACCGGGCTTTTGACCTATGTCCAGCGGCCGTCGGAGAAAACGGCCAACCGGGGCTATGTCCGGACCGTGCACATTCCCAAGGGGGCGGCAGGCTACGGGGAGGCGGAGAGCGAAGGCGATCCTGAAAATGCCGCAGAGTTTGATACTGATCAGAGTGCTGATCCAACTGCCAATGAATCCGAAACTGCAAGTATTAATGACCAGGAGCCGGAGCGGGAGGCGCTGCTTTCAATAGTCCGGGAGGTGCTGGTCCGGGGTTACCGGCCCCAGGACATCGCGGTGCTGGCCCCCAAGAACAAGCATCTGGGACAGGCCATCGACTGGCTGACCCAGGCCGGCATCCCGGCCTCGTCCTCCGGCGGGCTGGACATCCGCCGGCGCCGGGCGGTGGCCGAGCTTTTGGACCTGCTGCGCTTTCTGGATTCGCCCATCGACAACCTGGCCTGGGGTTCGGTGGTCCGGGGCCGGCTTTTGGCCGCGGCCGTCCAAACGGCCGGGCTGGAATGGAGCCAGGCCCTGGCCGATGACATCCTGCTTTTGGCGGGGCAGAAGGCCGGTCCGCACGGATACCATTATCAGGAATGCCGCCGGGACCCCAGGTTCGCCCCGGTCTGGGAAACGTTCTTCAGCGACCTCTACCGGCTGGCCGGGTACTATCCCCTGTACGACCTGGTCTGCCTGGCCCTGGGACGCTTGGGCGTTTTCCAAAATTTCCCGGACGAGGCGGCGGCCCTGCTGAAGCTTTTGGAGACCGTCAACCAGGCGGAGTCAAAGGGCCGGGGCAGCCTCAAGGATTTTCTGGAAACCTGCCAGCGGCCGGAGCCGGAGCTTTTTTCCCTGGAGCTGCCGGAGAATGTTCCGGCGGTGCAGCTGATGAGCTTTCACAAGTCCAAGGGTTTGGGTTTTCCGGTGGTGATAAATCTCCTGTACGACGAGGCCGGGGACAGCCGCCGGGTCTATTACGGAAAAACCGGCGAGGAGATAACCCTCTACAAGATCACCAAAGACATCGCCGGCCGCACCAGGGGGTATTCCCCTGATCTGGCGGTTTTGCAGGACGAGTTTCTGGCTGATGACCAGGTGCAGGAACTCAACTCACTGTATGTGGTCTGCACCCGGGCCCGCCATGAACTATACAACCTGGTGATCTTCAAGGTGCCCCAGCCAAAAAAGGACGGGGCCGCAGGCAAACCGGGCAAATCCAAAGAGTCATGGTATCCCAGGCTTTTCCCGTTGATAGATCGGGGACACAAGGAAACACTTTCCCAAAAAGAGGTTTTGGCCATACCCGACCAGCCATCGATCGGGCGGGGGACGGAGCCGGGCGCGGACTGGGAGCCGGAGCAATCCTGGGAGGGGGAGAGATATCTCAAGGCCCGGCTGGGCCAGTTTTATCACAAATTGCTGGAGGGTATGCAAACCCTGCCGGAGGATATGGATGCCAGGCTATTGGCTTTGGCCCGCCGCCACCAGGTGCTGGTCCCGGGCCGGGACATCAAGGCCATGGCGGAGCAGGTCAAGACCCTGATGGAGCGCCGGGAGGTGGCCCCCTTCTTTGCCAAAATAGAGGGCCAGTCCGCGCTCTGCGAGGCCCAGCTGGTGGGTGCTGGCGGAGAACTGCTGCGGGTGGACCGTCTGGTAAAGGGCGGAAATACGGTCACGGTGCTGGATTTTAAAACCGGCCGGGCCGATGACCCCAGGCAGGAGGCGCAGCACCAGGCCCAGGTGCGGGGATATCTGGCGGCCCTGGCGGGAATTTTCCCCGGCCGGAAATCGGAGGGAAGGATCGTCTATCTGGACGGCGATGTCAAGGAGGTGCGGCCATGAGCAGATCTTATTTATTACCCAAGGGGGCCGACCTGATAACCCATGTCTGCCGGATGATCCCCGAAGATCAGGCGGACCTCTCCAAAACCATGGTGGTCTTTCCCGGCCGCCGGCCCTCCCATTTTCTGCTGCGGGCCCTCTTTAGACAGGAACGCAAAAAACCCTTCCTGGCCCCCCGCCTCTTCTCCTTCGACGACTGGGTGGACTGGGCGGCCCTGGAACTGGGACAGTCTTCCGGCCCGCTTTTGGCCGCCGACGGGGTGGCGCTGTTGTTCAAGCTGCACCAGGACCAGAGACTGCCGGGGGAGCAGGGCGGCCCGCTGTCCTTCGAGGAATTCATGGCCTGGGGCTTCAAGCTGCAGGCCGATTTTGAGGAGCTGCGGATTGAGGGGATCACCCCGGCAAAGCTCAAGGGGGTCCAGGCCCTGGCCGGGGAGTCCTGGCCGGCCCGCTTTCAGGAGATGCTGCCGCACCTGGCGGAATGGTATGAAGGATTTTACCGGGAGCTGGAATCGCAAAATCTTACCACCCGGGCCAACAGCTACTTTTATGCCGCCTCAAACATCAAGAGGCTGGATCTCTCGTCCTTTGAAACCATTATCCTGGCAGGCTTCCACGCCCTGACCGGATGCGAACTGGAGATGTTCAAGGATCTGACCCCGCGGGACAATGTGACCCTGGTGCTGCGGGACGGCCCGGGCATCGAACGGATAATTTCGCAGCTTGCAATCTCTCCGGAAAAGACCGGCCAAAAACAGGCTCCCCCCAGGGTAAGTTTTTACCGGGCCACCGACAGCCACGGCCAGGTGATGGGCCTTAAACCCCTGCTGGATGCCGCCGGTGAAAATCTGGACGGCACGGTGCTGGTGCTGCCCCGGCCCGACACCGTCTTCCCCCTGATCCACCACACCCTGTCGGGGCTTTCCTCCCCCTGGAACATCTCCCTGGGCTACCCGCTGGAGCGCACCCCGCTGTACGGCCTGATGCAGATTTTAGCCAGAGTCCAGGAGAGCCGGGACCAGAACGGTTATTTTCTGCCGGACTATCTGCGGCTGATGCTGCACCCCTACGTCAAGAACCTGGCCATGGGGAAGGCCAGCTTTCCCGCCCGGATACTGCTGCATGCCCTGGAACAGGTCTTGAACGAAAGGGGCCGGAGGCTGATATCCCTGGAGGAAATCGAAAACGATCCCGAGATCAAAGCCAAGCTGGAGAAAAAACTGCAGGGGCTGGAAGACCGGGGCTGGAACCTGGAGGAGCTTTACGCCCATCTGGCCTTCCTGCACCGGCTGCTGCTTCTGCCGCTGGAGCAGCCGGGGGAAGTGTCATCCTTTGCCTCAATCCTCCTGGGCATAGTTTCCCAAGTGGCCGAAAACAGCCCGGCCGGAAGGCACCCTTATGCCGCCAAATATTTCATGTCCATGACCGGATGCCTGGAGCAACTGCAGAACTCGCTTTTGGCCGGTCAGTCATTTTCCGAGACCAAAATATATTTCGGGCTGCTGGATGGTTTTGTCCGGCAGTCCCGGGTGCCGTTCCCCGGCACCCCCCTAAACGGCCTGCAGGTGCTGGGCTTTCTGGAGACCAGGGACCTGGCCTTTGACCGGGTGATGGTCCTGGACGCCAACGACGGCATTTTGCCGGAGGGCAGGAAGCCTGATGCCATCCTGCCCCAGGCCCTGCGGGCCCAGCTGGGGCTTTCAGGATCCCTGCAAAGGGAGCTGATCGCCCGCTATCATTTCGAGAACCTGATTTATGGGGCCCGCGAGGTCAGCCTGTTTTACAGCCACGGCGGCGGGGCCCAGCGCAGCCGGTTTCTGGAACAGCTGGTCTGGGAAAAGCAGCAGGCCGAAAAAAGCATCTCGGCCGGAGGGGACCGGCTGTTGAAGTTCGCCGAGTCCTTCACCCAGCAGGATCCGCCCCCTGTCAGTAAGACCCCGGCCATGATGGAGGCCGTGTCCCGGCTGTCGTTCTCGGCCTCAATGCTGGACAGTTATCTGGGCTGCGGCCTGAGGTTCTACCAGCACTACCTGCTGATGCTGCGGGAGCCGGACCAGGTGGGCGGTGACATCGAGGCCCGCCAGACCGGCACCACCGTCCACCGGATCCTGAAATTATTCTTCGAGGATTTCAAGGGCCGGCCTTTCATTCCCCAGCCGCAGGATTTTGCCCGTATGGATGCCTTGGTGGACCAGGTCATTGGGGAACTGCAGGGCCAGTCCCTGGACGGTGGCATGTACCTGGTGGCCTCCCAGATCAGGACCAGGATGGCCCAGCTGCTGCAGTATCACCGGCGGATGAAGCCGGCCCCGGAGATTTTGGCCTGCGAAAAAAGGCTGAAGGGGGCGGTGGACGTCCTGCCCGGACTGAAGGCGGTGCCGGTCAACGGCTCCCTGGACCGGATAGACAGGAGGGGAGGGCGGGTGGTGATCGTGGATTACAAGACCGGCGGCTCGGCCAAAATCCCCTCCTTCAAAAAGTTCGACCTAAAACGGCGTCAGGACTGGGCCAAGAGCTTAAGCTCGGTGCAGCTTCCGTTCTACATCATGCTGTACTGCGCCTTCAATCCAGAAACTGATCCCAATATGGTGGACAGCGAACTGCTGATGCTGGGGGGGAAGGCCATCCAGTCCCGGCCCCTGTTCAAGGATTTGGAAACCAGGGACAGGAACTACCGGGACTGCTTGGAGGCCATCGCCAGGCTGGTGGGCGAGATCCGGGACCCCGCCCTGCCCTTTGAGGGGACCGATGACACCCAGAACCAGTGCCGGCACTGCGACTTCAAGGTGATGTGCGGGAGGCAGTGGGTGACTGCCTAATAATAAAAACGGGACGCTAAAAGCGTCCCGTTTTTATTTGTATCTAAGGTCAAGGTCACTTACTCCAAACTGAACACCACCGGGTAGCTCAGCCAGACCGCCACCGGCTTATCGCCCTGCAGGGCCGGGGAGAAGGTGGAGGCTCTTAATGCCTCCATGGCCGCCTCGTCCAGAGCTTCGTTGCCCGAGCTTTTAAGCACCCTGACCTTGGCCACCTGGCCACCCTTGTCCACCAGCACATAAAGGGTGACTTTGCCTTCGGCCCCCATGGTCCGGCAGATGGAGGGGTAGACCGGCCGGAGCACATTAAGTGGAGCGGGTGAGGTGCTATAGGCCACATAATCTCCGGGCTTGGGAAGATCGGCGTTGTTGTCCACAACCGCGTTCCGAATCAGGCTGTCGTTGGCCGGGCTGTTACGGTTGGAAAAGGAGTTCACTATGTCATTGTTGGTCCGGTCGTCAAATTCGGTGGTGTCGGAAGCGTTGTCATCCACCAAAACTATTTTGCTGCCGAAGGCCGGGCGCTTGATCAGACCAATATCCTGCGGTTCCGCATTCTGGTTGGGATCAACCGACTTGGGTTGGGGGATCATCCGGATCAGGGAGTCCATGGGCATCGGGATGATGACCCGGTTCCCGCCGTCCGGCCCCGCCGGTTCCGGTTGCAGGAGGTCCCGGATTACCGGATAACCACCGGCCGCCCCCATGGCTAGAACCATCAGAAGCGCGGTGCTGAAAAGGGCCGACTTCAGGTCAAAGGTTTCGATGGCCCGGTAGGTGGCCCTGGTGTAGCCGGGAACGGGGGCCAGTTTAAGCTTCAGGTAAAGGGCCAGGTAGCTTGCGGCGAACCCCAGCAGGGCTCCAGCCAGCGGTAACAGCCAGAATATGTTCTTCATGGTGTTTGCTCCTTTTTTAGTTCTGTAGAATATACGGGAGAAAGCGGGGGTTTATTCCCTGAAAGCATAAAAAAAGACGCCGGCAAACTTGCCGGCGTCTTTAGTATCTTGTGTCTGGAAATATTATGACCGTTTTCTGGCCAAGGGGACTAAAACCCCAATGGCGATCAGCAGTATCAGGCCATACTGGAACACGTCCCCGAAACGGCTGTAAAAGGTCCTGACGGAAAGCAACGGCAGGGACTCCACCGTCACCGTCTGCTGATACAGCGGGGTGGGCTGCAGAACCTTGCCCGTGGGCAGGATGAACATGGAGATGCCGGAATTGGCGCAGCGGGCCACGGCCCGGCGGTTCTCCACCGCCCGCAGGACGGCCATCTGGGCGTGCTGCATGGCGGCCCCGGAGCGCCCGAACCAGCCGTCGTTGGTGATGTTGACCAGAAGTTTTGAGCCTTTGTTAACCTGATGCCGGGATATTTCCGGGAAGATGGACTCGAAGCATATCAGGCAGGACAGGGCTGCCTCAGGCGTTTCAAATACAATGGTGTCGGAGCCAGCGGTCCACTCCCCCTCGCCGAAATTGACATTCTTTAAAAACGGTATCCTGTCCTTCAAGGGGAACCTTTCGCCGAAGGGCACCAGCCGGCTCTTGGCGTAACTGCCCAAAAGCCCCCGGCCGGGGGCAAAGAGGAAGGCGGCGTTGAAGTACAATTGGTTTTGATTGTCATCCGCGGCCATGTCCGGGACTCCGGTCAGGATCAGGGAATTTGTCCGGTCCGCCAGCTGCCGCATCTGGTTGCCGTACTGGGGCTGAAATCTCAGGTAAAACGGCAGGGCCGTTTCCGGCCAGACCACCAGGCCAACCTTTTGGGCGGAGGCGTCCAGGGTCAGCCTTTTGTATTCCTCAAAGTTGAAACGCTGGAATTCCCGGTCCCAGCGCATGCCCTGCTGGATGTTGCCCTGGATCAAGGCGGTATTCAACCGGGGCGAGCTTGAAGACAGTTTCTCCACCGAGCGGACGGCCAGGCTTCCCAGCCAGGGGGGCAGAACAAGCAGCAAAACCAAACCCAGGGCCATTGCAATTGTTTTGGGCTTTCTGAATGTTTCTGACAAACCGGTCCGCTGGCTCCATATCCTTGATCCCAGACCAAACAGCAGGCCGTTTACCAGCACCGCCCAGAAGGTCAGGCCGTAAACTCCGGTCAGCGCAGCCATCTGGATCCCGTTGGTCCAGGGGACCAGCGCGTATCCCAGGCTGCCCCAGGGAAATCCCAAAAGCCCCTGGCTGCGCAGAAGATCAAACGTTGGAAGGCATAATGCCAGCCAGGCCCAGAAAGGGATCCTGGTCCTGACGGCCAGCCATTTAGCCAGGGCAAAGCTCAGGGCAAAATAGAGCGAGAGATAGAAGCCGATCAGCACCACTCCCAGATAGAGCAGGGGTTTTACCCAGCCCTCCACCGCGGGGTTGAAGACTATCCAGTGCAGCAAGCCGATGTAAAAGATCGTCCCCGAAAGCCAGGAGAGCAGGAAGGTCTTTCTGGCCGGAAGTTCTTTGACCGCGGACATCAGGGGGGTCAGGCAGACGAAGGCCAGGGGCCAAAGCGTCAACAGGGGGAAGGCCGAAAATAAAAGCAGGCTGGTGAGACCTGCCAAGATGAATTGCATGGATCGTTTTTGGATCATGGTTTTATCAAAACCTTTTTATCCTTCAGTTCCAGCCGGTTCCGGGCAAAGAGTTCGATGGCCTGGGAATAGGCGATGTGTTCTTCATGCAGAACCCGTTCGGCCAGGGTCTCCGGTGTATCGTCCACCAGGACCGGCACGGTGCGCTGGAGGATGATGGGGCCGTGGTCCACCTCCCTGTCCACGAAGTGGACGGTGCAGCCGGATTCGGTCCTGCCCGCAGCCAGCACCGCCTCGTGGACCTTGTGGCCGTAGAATCCCTTGCCGCCGAAGTCCGGCAGCAGGGCGGGGTGGATGTTGATGACCCGGCCGGGGTAATGCTCCACGAAGAAGGGGCTGAAGATCCGCATGAACCCGCAGAGGCAGACCAGGGTTGCCCCCTGGCGGTCGATGATGGCGGCCAGCTCCCGGTCGAACTGTTCGCGGGATGTAAAATCCCGGTGGTTGACCACGAAAGCCGGCAGGCCGTGTTTTTTGGCCCTATCCAAAGCCCCCGCCCCGGGAACATTGGAGATCACGGCGGCAATTTCCGCCTTCAGTTTTCCGGCCTCAATGTTGTCGATTATGGCCTGAAGGTTGGTGCCCCCGCCCGAGACCAGGCAGGCTATTTTAAGTTTGTTATCCATGTTTTTAATTTTAGCTGAACTGCCACCGGATGTCAATGTAAATATAAACGCCAGGATAAACTACAACTACGAAGAAACCATGAAGGATAGAAAAATATTTCCTATTTTCCTGGATTACTAATAAAATATCCAAAGACTAATCCCATAATTCCAAAGTCACTCCGAATGACTGGGTGCGGCGGGGCATGGGGTAGCCGTAGCGGGTTTCATAATTAGCGTTGAATAGGTTCTCCACCTTGTAATAGACCCGGGCATCTACGATCTTCAGGGAAAGCACCTGGTTACTAATGATATAACGGGGCAGGGTCTGGTTGTACATATTGTCATATTGGATGTCGGAATACTGGGACCAGAACTTCCAGCCCAGTTTCAGGTCGGGCACGATCTGGATGTCGTTGATTGAGACGGAGCCGTTGGCGATATGCTGGGGCTTAAAGGGAAGTTCGGGACTGCCCACGGTGTCCTGGACCGTCAGGCAATAGGTGTAGTTGAGGTCCAAAGTGACCAGGTCAAAAAGAGTGCGGCCGGCCTGCAGTTCGATCCCCTGGGATATGGTCTTGCCCAGATTGGCGGTTTTGGACACACAGGTCAAGGGATCATAATCCCAGATGATAAGGTCAAGCGTGTTTCTTTGAAAGGCGGACAGGGAAGCCGAAACCCCCACAATGTCCGTCTTTATCCCGGCTTCAAGCTGGCTGGATCTCTCGGGCTTGAGATCCGGATTGCCGTACATCATCCAGATGTCATCCTTCCAGTAAAGCTCGTTCAGGGTCGGAGCCCGGAAGGCCCGGCCGTAGCTGGCGTAAAAATTCAGGCCTTCAAAAAAGCCGTAGTTAAGCGAAACCGAGGGCGAGGTTTGAGCCGGATAGGCGAAATCCTTGTCGTACCTGACGCTGCCCACCAGCAAAAGGCCTTTCAATGGTTCCAGCTGTTGGATCAGGAAGACAGCTTTATGATGAAGTTCCGGCGTTCCCACATTGGAGATGTAGCTTTCCACCATCTGGTAACCGGCCCCCGCCGTGGTGATCGCCTGGGGCATCCATGAATGCTGATATTGGCCGTCCACATTGGTCTGCCGGGTGTAGTTGCGGCTGTCAACATCGGCATAACACATGTTCTCGATGGAATTGCGGGAGACGGCCACAAAGCTGTTCTGGTCGTAACTGACCTTTAAACTTAGATCCTTTCCCCAGTCCTTCTGCCGGTCGGTATAGGAAGGATCAAGCAGCGAACCCGGCACACCGTTCTGGGACTTGTATTCCTGGTAACGCAGCTTGGTCTCGATCCTGTCATAGGGCCGGGCGAACAGGTCCAAAAAGTAATTGGTGCCGTCGTAGTCGGAATTGACCCGTTGTCCGCCGGTCTTCTTCCAGGTGGCGCCCATGGAGAGGGAGGCCCATTGGGCCAGAGGTCTTGATACCATGGCCTCCCAGACCTGGGAGCTGTAGCCGCCTTTTTCAAAATTTATCCTGGAATACGGTTTGAGTTGTTTGGAGTCCCGGGTGATGATGTTGATCACCCCGGCCACGGCATTGGCCCCGTAAAGGCTGGAGGCCGGCCCCCGCACGATCTCGATCCTTTCGGCCTGGCTCAATATCCGGTTGAGATCGTAAGAACCGTTCTGGGCCGAGTTGACAGGAAGTCCGTCCAGCAGGTAAAGCACCTGGTTGGCGGCCGCCCCCCGGATGGAAAGCGACAGGGCGCTGCCCAGGCCCCCGTTGCCGCCCAGGGATGCCCCGGCGGTCTGGGACAGGCGGTTGGCGGCGTCAACATTCGGGGTCAGGGGTTCGGGTTCCAGTACCGACACCGAGGCCGGGGCCGACCGTTCAGCCAGCGGGGTCCGGGTGGCGGTGACCACCATTCCCTTCAGCATATAGACCGCCAGGGAATCCTTCATCTCTTTGGTCTTGACGGCGGCGGTGCTGTCTAAGGACGCAACGGAATCAGCCGTACTGTCCGGAATGAATTTGGTGACCCTGGTGCTGTCGGAGGTGCTGTCAATTGCTGCAGCGGTCAAAAGAAATGTTGCCAGCAGGGATAGGATCATGTGGACCTCGATCTGATTTATGTTAAACGGTTAGATTATTATCTGGGGGCGTCCGGTCACAGGATGGGATATCTTATGGACATTGATCTGGTATACCGGGTTCAAGTTCTCCGGCGTCAGCACCTCCTCCGGAGTTCCCTGCTTTACCAACCGGCCCTGGTCCAGCAGCAGCAGGTGGTCGCAGAACTGTCCGGCCAGGTTCAGGTCGTGCAGCACCACCACCGACAACACTCCTTTGAACTCGGCCAGTTCCCTCACCAGAGACAGGATCTGTTTCTGGTGCTTCAGATCCAGGTGGTTGGTGGGCTCGTCCAGCAGCAGGACGGATGTAGTCTGAGCCAAAGCCCGGGCCAGCACCACCCGCTGGCGTTCGCCGCCCGACAGGCTTTTGATGGGCCGGTCTTTCAGGCCAAAGCAGTCGCAGTCGCGCATGGCCTTTTCGGCGATCTGGTGGTCTTCGATGCCCTCAGGCTGGAGGGGCCTTAAATAGGGGCTGCGTCCCATCAGCACGATCTCGTATGCGGTAAAGTCGAAGGAGAACAAATTGTCCTGAAAGACCACGGCCATCTTAAGGGCCAGTATTTCCGGGGAAAAACTTCCCAGGTCCTGGCCCGATATTTTTATCTCCCCGGAAAAGCCTTTCCTGTCCAGCATTCCGCCCAGGCACAGGCAGAGGGTGCTCTTGCCCGAGCCGTTTGGCCCCAGCAGGCCCACCATCTTTCCCCGGGGCAGGGAAAAACTGACGCCGTCCAATGCCTTTAACGGCCCGTAGCGGTATGAAAGATCTTTTACTTTGATCACAGCCCGGCCCTCTTTTTGCGCCGCAGCAGGTAGATGAAGAACGGCACGCCCAAAAGCGAGGTGATCACCCCCACCGGGATCTCCTGGGGGGCGATGGTCCGGGCCAGGGCGTCGGCCAGCACCAAGAGGTTTGCGCCCAGCACCACCGACAGGGGAAGCAGCCGGGAATTCTTTGGTCCTGAAATCATCCGGGCCAGATGGGGGACCACCAGCCCCACGAAGCCGATCACCCCGGCCAGTGAGACCACCGCCGCCACCATCAGGGCCGAGGCCAAAAGTATCCGCAACTTCAGCTTCTCCACCTTAAGCCCCAGGCTTTGGGCCGGCTGTTCCCCCAAAGAGAGCAGGTCCAGGTTGCGCCCCTGGCTCCAGAGGTAGCCGGTGCAGAGGATGATGATGGCGGCGCAGACCCACAACAGATAGAGGCTTTGGGCGCCGAAGATCATCCCCAAATTGCCCATCAAAAGATATATCATCTCCTGCAGCTGGCGCCCGGCCAAAGCCAAAAGCAGCATGATCAGGGCCGAGAAGAAGGCGTTGACTATTATTCCGGAGAGGATCACCGTCTCCGCCGGCAGCCTGGACCCCACCTTGCTCAAACTGTAGACAACATAGAGGGCTAAAAGGCCGAAGGCCAGCGAGAACAAGGGCAGGCCTACGGCCCCGCCCAGCCCGGCCGAAAGCCCCAGCAGCAGGGCCAGAGCCGCCCCAAAAGCCGCGCCGCCGGAGACGCCCAACAGATAGGGCTCGGCCAGCGGGTTGCCCAGGGCCGCCTGCAGGGCCGCGCCGGAAGAGGCCAGCCCGGCCCCGGCCAGCAGACCCAAAAGCACCCGGGGCAGGCGGATGGCCATCACCTGGGGGTCAGCCAGCAGGCCGAAACCGGCCGGCCCGGAAGCCAGCCCCAGCAGGATGGTCAAAAGGCTTAAGGGCGCCAGGTAATACCAGGCTTTGATGTCACGGCGCATAGAATATCCCATGCAGTATCTTTATTCCTTCCGTAAAACGGGGGCCGGGACGCAGGATCACGTCCTGGTCCAGCCCGGGGTAGATCCGGCCGTTTCTGACGGCCGAGACATTCTGCCATCCCAGCCGCTGTGCGATCTGTTCTTTGTTGGCCTGGGGGTGGAGCACGATGATGATGGTGGGATCGTTCTTTACCACCAGTTCGGGGTTGACCGCGGTATATGATGTGGGGAGGTTTCCGGTGACATTGATGCCGCCGGCCAGGGCTATCATCTGGCCGATGAAGCTGGAATCCCCGGCGGCGAACAGGGGGGAGGAACCCAGCTCGGCAAAGACCTTCGGTCTTTGCTCCATAGGCACCTGATCCACCGCGGCTTTGATGGCGGCCAGCTGAAGATCCATTTCCCGGGTCAACGAATCCGCCCGGCTTGGGCTTTCCAGCACCTGGCCCAGCGCTTTTAAGGCCCTTTGGATGTCGGCCACGGTCTCGTCCTTGAAGCAGAGCACCGGTATGTTCAGGGCTTCGAACTTTTTAAGCAGCGGACTGGGCCGGCTGCCGATCATCAGGGCCAGATCCGGCTTAAGCGAGACCATCCGCTCGAAGTTGGGGCTGATCATGTCGCCGACCACGGTCTTTTCTTTGGCCTGGGGCGGCCAGTTGCACCAGGCGGTGACCCCCGCCAGCCGGCCCTCTCCGCCCAGGGCGTAGACCATCTCAGTCAGGCTGGGGGCAAAGGAGATCACCCTTGACGGGGCTTGGCTCAGGCTGACGGTGCGGCCCAGGTCGTCGGTGAGGGTCAATGTCATTTTACCATGCGGCCGGGGTTGGGCGCTGCATCCCAGGAGAAACAACAGGGATATGAAATAAAGGGATCGCTTCATGGCAGGCGGCGTCCGTGATTAGTGATTTGTTCTTAAAACAAAAACCCGTTCCCCCGGCTTTTTACGCCGGAAGAACGGGCTGGCAATCTTTTAACGAATGCTTCATTCAGCCCGGCCTTCCCGCGAAGCCGGAGTACTAACTGGGAACAGGGAATAGATTTTTGGGGTTCGTGAATAAATCCCAGTGATCCAGTCCCAGTTCCCTGTATCAAGGCCGGTCTCCTGGCTTTCCGGCAGCCGGATCGCCTTCCCGTCCTTTTAAGACAGTGGCTGATTGATCGCGACCATAACGCCGGTTCACAGTTGCGGGGCAGCTCCCGGTTTACACGGGATTCCCGATTATCCCCAAAAAAGATGGGGCACCTTGAAGATGGGATTATATTCCAAAACCCATGCTGCTGTCAACCATTGATTTTTCTACCAAGGGCAGACAGGAGCGCCTCCGCTAAAGCTATGGCACTCGAGGGAGTCTAATAGATAGCGTAAGCGGATTTACATGATTAAAAAACCAGAAGAAAATATCCCGTAATTATGAGAATATCCGGATGAGTATGTTAAACCTGTGAATTAAGCCGAATTTTGCCCAAAGGCCCCCAAGCAAGAAATATTAAAATATTTTTGTTTACCCCTTGACAAGTTGCGGTGATTGTGTTATTATTGCAACAGTAACAATAGAACGTTTGGAGAAGTAGAATCCCGTTTCGGTTGTTAAACCAAAACGGTTTTTTTATTCCTCCGGACAAAAAAACCACAATTCCAAGGAGAAACATGAGTTTCACGGACAAGACCCTGAGCTGTAAAGATTGCAGCAAGCCATTCACCTTCACTGCCGGCGAGCAGGAGTTCTACCAACAGAAGGGCTTTCAGAATGAGCCCCAGCGTTGCCCGGATTGCCGTCAGAACAACAAGAACGCCAAGCGCGGACCGCGCCAGTTGTTCAAGGTGACCTGCGCCGAGTGCGGCAACGAAGCCGAAGTTCCCTTCAAGCCCACCGGCGACCGTCCGGTGCTTTGCTCGGACTGCTTCAACAAGAAGCGCTAATCAGCCAATTACTGTACATTAATATACGGTAATCAAGAACCCCTCCGTCCCAACCGGAGGGGTTCTTACTTTGTCTCCGGATGTTCCGAGCAAGTTATTTCGGGATGGCCGGGGCATTTTTCTATTGACATTACAACAGGTTAGGATATAATTAAAGTTTTAGGTTTGCAAATTTCAATCAGGTTTAAATTACGGAGAGTCATGATCCAGATATCCGAATACAAGGAAACCGACAGGCGCCAGTGGGAAGATTTCATTGCCTCCTCGGCCAACGGCACCATATTCCACCGCCAGAGGTTTTTGGACTATCATCCCAAGGGCCGGTTTGCCAATCATCACCTGATGCTCCGCCAGGATGACCGCCTGCTGGCGGTGCTGCCGGCCCTGATCAAGGACGAACAGGGCATGCCGACCCTGATCAGTTACGGCGGGGCCTCTTACGGCGGGATGGTAACCGCGCCGGGGCTGGGCATCGCCCAGGTCACCGGGCTGGCCGAGGCTGCAGTCAGCCGCTGGACCAAGCAGGGGATCAAGCGGCTGCTGATAACCCAGCCGCCCCTGATCTACATGAAGACCCCGGACCAGTACATCGATTTTTGCTGGGCCCGGGCTGGGTTCACCTATTTAAAGCGGGAGATCACCGCGGTCATCCCCCTGAATTTCCGGAGCCAGGAGGATATTCCCCTGAGTTTCAAGCAGGAGACCCGGACCGCTTTGCGCAAGGGGCAGAAGGCCGGGATAGAGGTCCGGCAGGGCGGCGATCTGGATGAATTCTACCACATCCTGGAAAGGAACCTCAGCCAGCGCCACAATGTCAGACCGACTCATACCGCCGAAGAGCTGAAGAAGCTGAAAAAACTCCTGCCCGATGACATCATCCAGTTCACCGCCTATCAGGGGAGGAAGGCGCTGGCCGGGATCACGGTTTTTATCTGCAATCCGCGGGTGATACTGGCCTTCTACATCTCGCACGACCAGAGATACCAGGAACTGCGTCCGGTCAATTCGGTCTACCACGAGGTCATCCGCTGGGGCTGGGCCAACGGCTACAAGTACCTGGACCTGGGGACCTACACCCTCAACATGCAGCCCAACTGGGGGCTGGGGAAGTTCAAGGAGAACTTCGGGGCCCGGGGCTTTTTGAGGGAGACCTTTGAACTGCGGATATGATCTGCCACTTAGACGCCATCCGATACATTCAGGGCAAACTCCGGCGCAGAGATAATATAAAACTGACTTGATGGACGAACCGATGACAGAACCCCGCGGCTGTTTCATATATTTCGGTGATATCCGCTACGACTCCCGTTTGCAGAACATTGCCGGCACTTTGACAAGGAACGGGCAGTCTATTACCGTGCTGCAGGCTGCCGAATGTAGTGAGGGATTCAATCTCGACGGGGTCCGGGTGGTCTCCGTCAAGACCAATAACCGGATAAAAGGTTTTGCCAGGTTCCTCTGGTTCTATGCCAGGATAATTCCCGCTGCCCTAAAAATAAAGGCCGATTTTTTCTGCGCCGCCGACCTGTATTCACTTCCTGTCGCTGCCTGGGCGGCTAAAATAAACAAGGCCGGTCTGTTCTACGATTCCCGGGAGATATACTCGGCTCTGGGGGCTTTGGCCGGGAAAAAAACCAAGCAAAATATTTGGCAGTTGCTGGAAAAACTTTTCATCAAAAAGGCGGCGGTCTTTACTTCCGGGGAGATCGATTCGGCCAGACTGACCGAGCTTTACAGCATCCCTGTTCCCAAGGTGGTTTACAACTATCCTTGCCTTAAAGACGTTCCCCGCAACAAATCACTGCACTCGGCCCTGAAGCTTCCGGAGGACCGCTTCATCCTGATATATCAGGGGATGCTGGCCCCGGGCCGGGGCATAGGGTTCATGCTGGAGATACTGCAACAGCTAGGTCCCAAATACGCCCTGGTGCTGATCGGTGATGGATCGATGTTTGATGAACTCCAAAAAAAATCCCAGGCCCCGGAATGGCGTGACAAGCTATTTGTGATGGGCCGGGTTCCCCACCAGCAGTTGCTGGAATACACCGCCTCGGCCGATATCGGACTGGCCCTGATCGAGGGGATCACTCTGAGCTATTTTGCCGCCCTGCCAAACAAGCTGTTTGAATACATCATGTGCGGGACCCCGCCTCTGGTCAGCGAGCTGCCGGCCATGAAAAAAGTGATAGACCGGTACGGAACAGGGAAAACGGCGGCATACGGGGACGTTCCCCAGGCGGCGCTGGCCATCGAGGAAATCCGCCGGCATTTGCCGGAACATCAGAAAGCCTGCGCCGCAGCCCGGCTGAAGCTCAATTGGCAGGAACAGGAACCGGAAATATTAAGCATTTTTAAATCAAGGCAGGCTTGAAAAAACTTTTCATCATATCGCTGCTGGCCCCCCTTTGGGCCTGGGCCGCTTTGGCTCCCAATCAGCTGACCGTCATCGACGGGCGGGGCGGCGCAAAGATCACCGAGACGGTGACCTTTGACAAGGAGGAGTACCTGAGCCTGGCCGATCTGTCGGCCAGCTGGAACGCCCAGGCCACCTGGTCCGAGCATACCGGCAACGCCGACCTGAAACTGCCGGGGCACACCCTGCGCTTTTCGGCCGACAACACCTTTTTTCTGGCCGACGGAAAATCCTACAACCTGTTCAACCCGGCCCGGCTGTACCAGGGCGAGCTCTACGTGCCGATGGAGCTTTTCACCAGGTTCCTGATACCCCTGTGGGGCCGGAGCATCATCTGGGATGCCAAGGACCGCAAGCTGAGCCTGGGTGGCATCAGCCCGGAGCAGATCAAGATCCCCGAAGCCCGCCGCCGCAACCAGATCCCGGAAAAACAGGGCATCCAGAAGGTGGTGGTGGACCCCGGACACGGCGGCAAGGACCCCGGGGCGGTGGGCCCCACCGGCCTGTGCGAGAAGGATGTCAACCTGGAGGTGGGCCTGATGCTGAAGGCCATCCTGGAGCAGGACCATAACCTGATAGTGGTGATGACCCGCAGCGACGATACCTTTATCCCGCTGGGCGACCGCACCAAGCTGGCCAACCAGGAGGCGGCCGACGTATTCATCAGCATCCACTGCAACGCCGCCCCGCGTAAAAAGGTAAAGCTCAAGACCATGCGGGGCTCCGAGACCTACTTCCTGTCCCTGGCCAAGACCGACGACGCCAGGGCCACTGCGGCCATGGAAAACTCGGCCATCGACTTCGAGCAGCCCCAGAAGAACGTGGCCAACCAGGATGACGTCCAGTTCATATTATGGGACATGGTCCAGAACGAGTTCCTGACCGAGTCCAGCGACCTGGCCGAACTGGTGCAGGAATCGCTGACCAAGAAAATGCCCGCCGTGCCCAACCGGGGGATCAACCAGGCCGGGTTCTACGTGCTGAACGGAGCCTACATGCCGGCCATCCTGGTGGAGACCTCGTTCATCTCCCACCGGGACGAGGAGAAGCTGCTGAAAAAGCCGGACAACCTGAAGAAGATCGCCAGGGCGATTGCCGACGGCCTGGAGGCCTTTGCCCAAAAGTACAAGAAGGAATTGGGGCAGTAGGGACAACCTTTCCCACGAAAACTTGTCCTGAGCGAAGCCGAAGGATACACGAAAAGACACGAAAATAATTTTCGAAATGAACATGGAAAAAGAAAAAAAGCAATGGTTCTTGGCGCTCAGTTACAGGTTGTGGGTGCCCATCTCCTGGGAAGGATGGACCGTAATGATATTTTTTGTGGGCGTGCTGCTTTTGATCCGGCAGGTGAACATGGCCCTGTTCGGCAATGGGGCGTTTGAATTCTCCAAGCATTGGCCGATGCTGCTGGAACTGGGGGCCACAATCTTTGCGATATATTGGGTGACCCGGGGGCGAGTTAAGAAAAATAATTAGGAAATGATTCTTAGATGAGTTTGTGTTCCGATTGACCAAAGTGGAATATAAATCTCTAAGGTCACAAATTGTGACCTTAGAGATAACAGGTTTTTTATGAACAAAGAAAAACATAGTCTGATCATAACCGATGCCGACATTGAGCGTCGCATCTACTTGCTTCGCGGCCTGAAAGTGATGCTGAGCGGAGACCTGGCTGCCATGTACAGTGTCCCGCGCAGAGTAATGATGCAGTCCGTTAAAAGAAATATCGAGAGATTTCCAACTGATTTCATGTTCCAGCTGTCGCAGGTAGAACTTGCCAACTTGAAGTCACAATTTGTGACTTCAAGTTGGGGCGGCATCAGAAAGAGACCCTATGCTTTTACCGAACAAGGCGTGGCCATGCTCTCCGGCGTGCTGCGCAGCAAACGGGCCATTCAGGTCAACGTTGCCATTATGCGGACATTCGTAAAACTGAGGGAAATATTGTCCGCTCACAAGGAATTGGCCGAGCAGTTTTCCCTGCTGGAACGCAAGGTGGAAAAACACGACCATGAGATTCATGCCATTTTTGAGGCCATCCGCAGACTTATGGAGCCGCCGGCCCGATCCAAGCGCACCATAGGGTTTAAGATCGGAGAGACCAAATCACATTATCGTACCGGCAAAAAGAAGTGTTGATTTCCCTAATAAATATTGTTAAACATTCGGTAAATTGTTAACGAAATATTATGCCCCAACACATCCCCATAGGCATCTTCGACTCCGGCTTCGGCGGGCTGACCATCTTCAAGCAGATCCGCCGGCTGCTGCCGCAGTACGACTACATCTACCTGGGCGATAACGCCCGCACTCCATACGGCAACCGCTCCTTTGAGGCGGTCCTAAAGTTCGCCACCGAAGGGGTGGACTACCTGTTCCGGCAGGGCTGTCCCCTGGTGCTGATCGCCTGCAATACTGCCAGCGCCAAGGCTCTGCGCAGCATCCAGCAGCAGTATCTGCCCAAGCACTACTCCGAACGCCGGGTGCTGGGGGTGATCCGGCCCACGGTGGAGGTCATCCACAACTACACCAAGACCAACCAGGTGGCCTTGTGGGCCACCCAGGGCACGGTCCGCTCCGAAAGCTTTGCCATCGAGATCGCCAAGCACGCGCCGGGAGTCAAACTTGTCCAGCAGGCCTGCCCCATGCTGGTGCCGCTGGTGGAGGCCGGGGAGCTGGAGGGTGATGGCCTGAAGTACTATATCACCAAATATTGGAATCAAACCAAATCCCAAATCGAAGACATAGACACACTTCTGCTGGCCTGCACCCACTATCCCCTGATACTGCCCCAGATCAAGGCGCTTCTGCCATCGGATGTCAGGATACTTTCCCAGGACGAACTGGTGGCGCCGAGCCTCAAGGAATACTTGGCCCGGCACCCGGAGCATGAATCCAAGGTCTCCCGGAACGGGAACTGCCGCTACCTGACCACCGACGCCTGCGAACATTTTGATCACCTGGGCGAGATATTCATGGGGCAGAAGATAGCTTCGGAGAAGGTGGATCTCTGATCTTCCCGGCTATTTCTTGCCCACGAAATACACGAAACCTTCCGGGGAAGGTCTCTTTCAATTTGTGAATGGACCCAATTCCGTACCTGCTAAAACGGCCAACCACTCAATCGATTCAGTTAGAGTTTTTTAGTGCGTTTTAGTGGGGCGGTAAAATAACATTTATCATCAGGCTGATATGAAACTATTCAACTTCAATTCAAGGTCCGACGAGGCGGTGATCGAGGCGCCCGGGCCGGCCGAAGCCCGGTGGAAGCCGTCTGACGACCTGCTTGACGTGCTCAAAAAGATAGACGAGTTTCTGAAGATCCTGCCGGAAATGTCGGGGAACATCAGCGCCCTGGCCGCCGAGGAGCGGGGGCACCTGGCCAACATCCACACTTTTGGAGCGGCCCTGGCCGAGGCCTTTGAGGGGATGGACGCCATCGCCAATTCCTCGGCCCTGGTTACCGGGAACAGCCAGGAATACAAGCAGGTGATAGCCCGGGCAGAACAGCAGCTGAAGGGCGCTTTGGATTCCTTTGAACTGGTGGACCAGAGCTACCAGCGGTCGGCGGTGGAACTGAAGGACCTTTTTACCACCACGGCCGAGCTGGAAAAGCTGGCCGGGCTGATGGCGGACCTGTCGGTCAAGATAAAGCAATTGGTGCGCAACGCCGAGATCCGGGCCTTCCATGCCGGCAGCAAGGGAAAGGGATTCGGGGTGATCGCCGAGAACATGAGCCGGCTGGCCGGAGAGATGGAGAAGACGGCCTCCCTGGTCCCCAGCCTGACGGCGGGGGTCAAGGACAAGATCCAGCAGATGTCATCCGGGGTGCTGGAATCCCGGCATCTGGTGGACGGGCTGAGATCGGGGGCGGAACAGGTGAAGGACAAGCTTAATGCCCTTTACCAGTCCAACCAGGGAATGGTGGAGGATTTTGACCGGATTGGTTTGATGGCCAGGGAGCAGCGGGAGCTGGAGAACAAATTAGTGGGAGGCCTGAAGAACATCACCCAGAGCGCCGAGGGGCTCTCGGTCTCCCAGGAGGTGGCGGCCCTGGTGCTTTCAACCGAGACCGGCGAAATGGGGCAGGTGGAGTTTGCCAAGAACCAGATGGACGAAGCCCTGGGCTTGTGGGAAAAGGCCGGAAACCCGGCCGCTTTGCACGAGGCCCGGAACAACTGGATGATGCTCAAGGCCAAGCTGCAGGCGGCCTCCGAACGGTGGCGCGACCTGCAGTCCACCATCGACGACCAGAAGACGGCGCTGGGGGCCGAGGAGGAACTGGCCGGAGCCATGTGGCATAATCTGGAGGCCTTGTTCGAAAACATCAACCGCATCAAATCCAGCCTGGACGGGATGGGCCAGAGCATCGGCCGCAACCGCCAGGATTTTGAGGACATGAACCAGGGGCTGACCGGGTCGTTTGACGATCTGCTCCGGGTCAAGACCTGGCTGGATGATTTTGAGTCGGACCGGGAAGGCCTGGCCGGCAAACTGGGGGAGATATCCCAGACCGGCGCCGCCATCAAGGATTTTACCGAGCAGATAAAACTGCTTTCGTTCTACGCCGCGGTGGAGGTGGCCGAGATGGGCCAGGAGGGCGGAGCATTTGGGGGCATAGTGGGCCAGGCCCAGGCCCTGTCCCAGCAGGCGGCCGCCGACTCGGCCAGGATCGGGCCCCTGCTGAAGCAGGTCACCGAGCAATTCTCCCAGACCAGCCATACCGTCCGGCAGACCCAGAAGATCATGGCCACCAGCCTGGAGTCGGTTTCCCAGGCCAGGAGGTCCCTGGACCTGGCCCGGGAATCCGGGGGGCGGATGGAGCAGATAGTGGCCGAGGCCGGGTCGGGCATCGACCGCCAGCAGTCCCGCCACCAGGACATCTTTGACCGGTACAGCCAGTACAGCCACAGCTACCGGGAAGTGTCCGCCAAGCTTCAGGGCTTTTCGGGGTTCCTGCTCAAAGGCCGGGATTCCCTGGCCTGGTTCGAACGGATGGGTTCGTTGGGCCGGGCGGAGATCGAAGCGGCCGGGCTTAAGAATTACATCGGGGGCCAGTTGAAGGCCGACATCAGCTCCGACCCCATCACCCTGGACCCGGCCATGATGACCGACGCCACCTCCAACGAAGTGGCGGCCCAGATCTTCGAGGGACTGGTCCAGTTCGGCAGCGGTTCCGCCGTGGTGCCGGCCGCAGCCTGGCGCTGGAAGATCTCCCCCGACGGGCTGAGCTGGACTTTTTACCTGCGGCGGGGGATAAAATTCAGCCACGGGCGGGAGCTTATCGCCCCGGACGTGAAGTACTCCCTGGAGCGGCTGCTAAGCCCGAAGATAAAATCGCCCAACCAGTCTTTTGTGGAGATGATCAAGGGCGCATCTGAATACAGCCAGGGCCAGGCCAGGGAAGTGGCCGGGCTGCAGGTGATAGACCACTATGCCATCAAGATAGTGCTCCAATATCCCTTCATGCCGTTCCTCTCCAACCTGGCCTGCACCATGGCCGCCATCGTCCCCAGGGAACTGGTGGAGGACGGCACCCAGGATTTCTCCCGCCACCCGGTGGGCTCGGGGCCGTTCATCTTAAAATCATGGGATGCCGGAAAGACGCTGGAGCTGGAGCCCAACCCCCACTACCACGAGCGGCGGATCTCACTATCGGGGATAAAGTATTCCATAGACCTTAAAGACGAGCAGAAGACCGAATCCCTGGCTTCGGGCCGGCTGGATGTCACCGATGTCAACAGTTTTCAGCGCCGGGCCCTTTCCCAGGACCGCAACCTGAAGGTGGTCAGCCTGCCCCAGCTCAACGTCCAGTACCTGTGCATCAATGTTTCCCGGGTCTCGCCCTTTGCCGATCAACGGGTGCGTCAGGCCCTGAATTATGCGGTTGACAAGAAGGCGCTGATAGAGACCACCGAGCTGGCCGGGGACGCGGTGGCGGCCAAGGGGGTCTTCCCGCCGGAACTGTGGGCCTACAATCAAAATCTGGCCGGTTACGGCTACGACCCAGACCGGGCCAGAAAACTGCTGGCCGAAGCCGGATACGCCGGGGGGCTGCCCGGGGAATACCTGCTGGACATTCGGGACAACAAGGCCCAGTGGCAGCGGGCCGAGATCGTCCTCCAGAACTGCCGGGAGGCGGGCATCAGCATCAAGATCAATCCCCTAAGCTGGAAGGCCCTGCTGGAAAAGACCTACAGCTGCCAGTCCCAGCTGTCGTTCAACGGCTGGAACTCGGACAACGGCGACCCGGATAATTTTTTATACCCCCTGTTCCACTCCAAGAACACCGGCCGGGCCGGCAACGTGGCCTTCTTCAAGTCCCCGGTCATCGACGCCATGCTGGACGAGGCCGTCACCATCCGCGACCCCGGCCAAAGGCTGCTGCGCTACCGCAAGATCGAGGAGATGATAGTGCAGGAGGCCCCCTGGGTTTTCATGTATCACACCGTAAAATCCACCGCGGTCAGGAACACCGTCCATGGCTTCCGGCCCCGGGCCTTCGGCTCCGAGTTGTACAAACACTGCTGGGTGGAACAATGACGGCTGGTGGCGCGTAAACCGTGAATGGTGAATTGTGAATTGCAAATTGAATTGCCGACATGCCGGATGAGCTTCAGGTCATAACCGTTACCGTATCCTCCGCCCAAAGCCGGGTGCGGCTGGACCGTTACCTAAGCTGCCAGGGAATGAACTATTCCCGCAACCAGCTGCAGAAGTTCATAGAATCCGGCCGGGTGCTGGTGGATGGAAAGCTGAGACCCCCCGGTTACCTGGTGAAACCCGGCGACGAGATCGAGATCAAAAAGGACCAGCTGGCCGCCCCCCGGCGGGAGATGCTGGCTGAGGATATCCCTCTGGACGTGGTATACGAAGACCAGGATCTGATGGTGATCAACAAACCGGCCGGGATGGTGGTCCACCCGGCGGCCGGCAACCGCCAGGGCACCATGGTCAACGCCCTGCTGTTCCATGCCCAAAACCTTTCTCAGGTGGGGGGGCGGGAGCGGCCCGGCATCGTGCATCGGCTGGACAAGGAGACCTCCGGTCTTTTATTGGTGGCCAAGACCGACCAGGCCCATACCCATCTGGCCCGCCAGCTGGAGGCCCGCAAGATAGTGCGCCGCTACCGGGCGGTGGTCTGGGGAGTTTTCGGGGAACCCCAGGGCATTATTTCGGCTCCAATAGGAAGATCGGCCTTCGACCGAAAAAAAATGGACGTTACCAAACTCCGGGGCCGCCAGGCGGTTACCCATTACAAGGTTTTAAAGGAATACCAGATCGCCTCGCTGGTGGAACTGAAACTGGAGACCGGCCGCACCCATCAGATCAGGGTGCACCTACAGCATCTGGAGCATCCGGTGCTGGGGGACCCGGATTACGGGGGCCGTTCCAGGTCACTGTTCTCCCAGTTCGCCTCCGCCGATCCAAAACTGGCAGAGGAACTGCTGGAGGCCATTGACCGCCAGGCCCTGCATGCAGCGGTGCTGGGGTTTGTCCATCCCACTTCCGGCAAATACCTGGAGTTCAAGGCTCCGCTTCCCGGCGACATGGAGGAGGTAATTAGGCTGCTGGAACAATGATTGTCGAACAGTTCTTTTATTGCTTGACAAAACCTTGGTATTCCTGATATATTTAATATTTACGGCGCTTTGAAAATCCTAATAATTTGGAGGCTTTTAAAAATGAAAAGCAACAAGTGGTTGGTGTTATTGCTGGTAATGCTGGCCGGGGCCGGACTGGCCCAGGCCTATCGTCCCCCGTCCTTCGACGGCGGCTGCGGGCTATTCAAGGTCTCCTCGGCCCGCACCATGGGCAAGGGGATGCTTTCGGTGGGTTTTTTGCAGTCAGACTTTAACGGAATGGACATGATAAAAGGAGACATGTTCTTCCAGGGAGACACCACCACTGAGGGAGGCAAGCCGGACAAACATTACCGGGGCATACTGCGGCTGATGATCACATACTCCCCTCTGGATTTCTTTGAATTTTCCATTGGGCCCAGGGTATACGCCACTTACGACCGGCACTCCAACGTGGTTGGCCAGGCCGGCAAGCTCCGCTACGACGGGTTAAATTACGACCTGGCCATGTTTTGGGTGCGGGACATGTTGATCAAGACCAAATTCAGCTATTCCTCCAAGGAATACGGTGGAGCGCCTTTTTCCTACGCAGTAGGCGCAGAGCCGTTCGTTTCAATAGGACTTCCGGCAACAACGGCCTATATGTACACTGACAACACCGAGGCCCCTGAGTATCCGGATTCCAATATGGTGGCTCACGGCTTTACCGAACTTGTCTCCCACAACCCCGATTTCGGCGCCAAGTTTTTGGGTACCCTGACATTGGGCCCAGCCTCATTGCATGGCAACCTGGGTTTCTTAAAAGCCGGCAATGCCAAACCGGGGTATGTCATCAATTATGACACCTTGGTTTATGCCAATCCTGACACTCACAGTACAAACTCCGATTCAGTATACCGCAACGATCCGGCCAGCCTGGTCCACCCGGCCGAACCCGGCACCGTGACCAGGGAAAATCAGGTCTTGTGGGGAGCGGGGATTGAAGTGGCGGCCGGTCCCTATGTAACTTTCTTAGTTGAGGCTTCGGGGGAAAAGGCCAAGGGTCAGGCCTTTACCAACGGCAGCCCCTCCCGCATTACCCCGGGCATCCGTTTCAACACCCCCGGCGGTTTCACCATGGACGGAGGCTGCGAGTTCAAGATGTTCAACGGCTCCACCTCGCCCAACTGGAACGCCGTGTTCGGGTTCTCGGTGACCTCGGGCTCCGCCAAGAAGACCGCGCCGCCGCCGGCCACCGCCATCGCCGGCAAGGTGATGATCGCCGGAACCGACTCCATGGTGGAGGCCACCCTAAGCTCGCCCGCCATCAACGCCGGCGCGCCCATAATGCTTAAGCCCGACGGCAGCTATTCCATCAACGTCCCTGCCGGCACCTACCGGATCCGGGCCGTGGCCGGAGACTCGTTCCTGTGGCAGGAGAAGGCGGTGACCATCACCGCCGGCCAGACCATGATCGTGGATTTCGGCCTGCGGCGCAAGGAATTCCCCAAGGGCAACATCACCGGCAAGATCATAGACAGCAAGACCGGCAACGCCATGGGCTCCACCATCAGCATCTTCGGGCCGGACAAGGTAATGGTGGGAACACCGGTGGTCAGCGATCTGTTGACCGGAATATACTCCATCAACCTGCCGCCCAACATCTACATGGTCCAGGTTCAGGCCGACGGCTACAACACCGAGACCGCGCCGGTGCCGGTCAACGACAAGCAGACCTTCATCCAGAATTTCTCGCTGAGGGCCATTCCCAAGAAGGGCGAGAAGGTGGTCTTAAACGGCATCAAGTTCAAGACCAACCGGGCCGACATCATTCCGTCCTCCTACAGCATCCTGGACGAAGCCGCCAAAATGCTAAAGGACAACCCCACCATCAAGGTGGAGATCGGCGGGCACACCGACAGCCGGGGCAGTGATGCCAAGAACCAGAGGCTATCGGAAGCCAGGGCGGTGTCGGTGCGCAATTACCTGATCAACAACCAGGGCATCGCCGGCGACCGGCTGACCGCCAAGGGCTACGGGGAATCCCTGCCGCTGGCCAGCAACAAGACCGTCAAGGGACGGGCCGAGAACCGGAGGATAGAGTTCGTGGTGATGAGCCAGCAATAGGCACCTTTCCCACGAAAGGACGCGAAAAAATCGCTATATAATTTGTGATCACAAAGCGGCGCTTAACTTTTAAGCGCCGCTTTTTTGTTGTCGTTGCTTAGTCAATATGTCAGGGTAACTGGCAAGTGAAAATGTCAGGGGTAGGAACAAGTTGTTGGAAACTGGTCAACCAAAGGGTGGCTGATGAAAACCTTTGGAACTATTGTGGCAAGTTGTTCTTTTCTAAGTG
>JAURWH010000185.1 GCA_030655055.1 bacterium | reverse complement strand
GACTGCAGAGCCCCTTCGTGGCGGTGGCCAAAAAGGCCGGCCCGGCGGGGGTCAACATCAGCTCCAAGCGTTATGTGGAACGCAACCGGAATAATTACCAGATGCCTTATGATGATTTTTTCAAGGAATTCTTCCCCGAGTTCCGGCAGCAGGAGCCGGAGAAAAAACAGAAGAAGATAGAGGGCCAGGGCTCCGGTTTCATCATAGACAAAAAGGGCTACATCCTGACCAACAACCACGTGGTGGCCGGCAATCCCGAACTGACGGTCAAAATGTCCGACAGCCGTGAATTCTCCGCCGAGGTGGTGGGGGCCGACCCCAAGAGCGACGTGGCGGTGATCAAGCTCAAGGGCCTTAAAGAGGACCTGCCGCAGTCAGAGGTGGCCGACCTGGGCAATTCCGACGAGATCGAAGTGGGCGACTATGCGGTGGCCATCGGCAACCCATTTGGGCTGGAGCGCACCGTCACCCAGGGGATCATCAGCTACAAGGGCCGGACCGGGCTGGACATCCAGGGCGGCGGGCCCATGTACCAGGACTTCATCCAGACCGACGCCTCCATCAACTTCGGCAACTCCGGCGGGCCGCTGGTAAACTTGAGGGGCGAGGTGATAGGCATCAACACCGCCATTAATTCGGCCGGGCAGGGAATCGGGTTTGCCATTCCCATCAACATGGCCAAAAAGATCGCCGACCAGCTGATGGATCACGGCAAGGTGGTGCGGGGATATCTGGGAGTCCTTCCCCAGGAAGTGACCCCGGAATTGGCCGAGGGCTTTGGCCTCAAGGACCTTAAAGGGGTGCTGATAGCCAAGGTGGAGGAAAACACCCCGGCCGGAAAAGCTGGCCTGCTGGAAGGGGACATCATCATAAAATTCAACGGACAGGACGTACCCACGGTGGCCAAGTTCCGCCAGATAGTGGCCGAAACCAAGGTGGGCGATGATGTAAAACTGACGGTCCTTCGTGATAAAAAGCAGAAGACAGTAAGCGCCGTCATCGGCGAGATGCCGGGAGAGACAGTTGCCAAGGCCAAGGATGAAACAGAGCCCAAGGTTTGGCTGGGTATCCGCAAACTTCTGGCCGTTGATTCCGAGCAGGCCAAGCGCATCGGGATCACCGACAAGGAAGGGGCTGTCATAGCCGACCTGGAGCCGGATTCTCCGGCCGACCAGGCAGGGCTGGCTACCGGAGACGTGATAAAAAAGATAAACGGCCGGACCGTAAAGAATCTTTCCGACTATTCCAGCATCTTAAAGAGTGAGCTCAAAGGCGACAAACCGGTGGTCTTTCTGCTGAAAAGGGGGCAAAACACCCTGTTCATAGCGGTGAAAGCTAAATAGATGAGATTAACCCACTATTCACTATACAGTAGTCAGTATTCACTAACTTTAAACACCAAACGTTAAACGGTCCAACTGATAAAATGGATTACAGAAGAATAAGCTCAATAGCCGACGATCCCTCCCTGGACATATATTTCAGGGAGATAGGGGCACTTGCTGTGTTAACCGAGCAGGAGGAATCAGCTCTGGCCCTTAAGGCCAAGGCCGGAAGCCGCAAGGCTTTGGACAAGCTGGTTGAGAGCAATCTGCGCTTCGTGGTCAGCGTGGCCAAGGATTTCCAGGGCCGGGGGATGTCAATGGCCGACCTGATCAACGAGGGAAACTTTGGGCTGATGCGGGCCATCAAGCGTTACGACCCCTCCAAGGGATACCGCTTCAACACTTATGCCGTTTGGTGGATCCGGCAGGCCATACTAAAGGCCATTGCCGAGCAGACCCGGTCGGTGCGCCTGCCGATGAACCGGATAGACAAACTTAACAAGATCAACAAAACCATCCACGAACTGCAGGCCCAGAACCCGAATTTCGGGGGCCGGCCATCGGCCCGCCAGATCTCCAAGCTGTCAAAGATCTCCGAGGCCGAGGTCAGCGAACTGCTGGGGTTCTCCTCCAATGAGGTCTCACTGGATGCGCCATCCATCGAAGGCGAAGGCCGGACCCTGGGGGACACCATGGAGAACCAGGACTACAGCTCCCCGGACCAGGTGCTTAAGGGAAAGACGATGGGCCATGATATCAAACGGGTATTGTCGCTGCTGACGCCCCGGGAGGAAAAGATCGTCAAGATGTATTACGGCCTGGAGAACAACGACGAGGGGACCTTGGATTCCATCGGGCGGAAGTTCAACATCTCCCGGGAGAGGGTGCGCCAGCTTAAAGACCGGGCCCTAAAGAAGATGAAGACCGCGGACCAAAGCGAAAGGCTGCGGGCCTATCTGGACTGATACCAAGCACTAGTCACTATTCAGTAGACAGTATTCACTAAAACAAAACAAGTTACTGACTAATGAATATTGAATAGAAAGACGGCCCCTTCCCCATGCGGGAGGGGCCGTTTGTTTACTCTGTCGTTGCTTAGTCAATATGTCAGGGTAACTGGCAAGTGAAAATGTCAGGGGTAGGAACAAGTTGTTGGAAACTGGTCAACCAAAGGGTGGCTGATGAAAACCTTTGGAACTATTGTGGCAAGTTGTTCTTTTCTAAGTG
>JAURWH010000184.1 GCA_030655055.1 bacterium | reverse complement strand
AATGGCCAACTATTCAAAAATAAGTGTTTAATAATAAAATAAATAATATTTTCGCCCTGCTGATTCTGACCGCATTGTCCGGCTGCGGGGGGCAGGCGGTGCTCAAACCGGAAACTGTTACGATAGTTGCGGCTCCGGACAGCGCGGCCGTCAAGCGGGCCCGGCTGGCCCAAAGCATCGACTCGCTGCTGGCCGACAGCTCGCTGGAGCAGGCCCAGTGCGGGCTGTACCTGATCGAGTTGAGCGGGTCCGGGCCGCTGTACGCCAGGAACCAGGACCAGCTTTTGATCCCGGCCTCGGTCAACAAGATCTTCACCACCGCCGCCGCCCTGTACCAGCTGGGGCCTAACCGCCGGTTCCAGACCGCGGTCTTCGGCCCACCCTCCTGGGCCGGTGGAAAGCTCAAGGGGGATGTCTATCTCAAAGGGTTCGGCGACCCCCTGCTGTCTTCAGAAGGCCTGGAGGCCCTGGCCTTCCGGCTGAAGTCCCGGGGCATCTTTCAGATCACCGGGGACCTGATAGTGGATGCCTCTTACCTGGACACCGTCAAGTACGGGGCCGGCTGGATGTGGGACGAGGGCCCCCATGCCTACAACGCCCCGGTCTCGGCCCTCTCGGCCAACCAGAACATCTTTGAAGTGAGCTTTAGGCCGTCATCCAGGATCGGCCGAAAAGCCGCGGTCAGCGCCGGCACAGGCCTGTCCTATATCAGGATCCAGAACCAGGTCACCACCAGCCGGCCGGGGATCAAAAGGAAGATCAAGGCCGAGCGCGACCATTCCAACGGCGCCGACATCTTCACCTTCAGCGGCCACCTGCCCCAGGATGATTCGGTGCAGTACAACTCCTTCAGCGTCTCCCAGCCGGACCTGTTTTGCGGCTCCCTGTTCGTCCAGGCCCTGCAAAAGCAGGGGATCAGGTTCACCGGACGGATCAGGAGCGGCGCCACCCCGGAAAGCCTGGCCTGTCTGGCGCTGCACGAGTCGCCCCCACTTTACGCCATGATCCAGAAGATGAACAAGGAGAGCGACAACTTCATCGCCGAGATGCTTTTCCGCCAGGTGTCCCGCGACAGTTTTGCCTTCGCCTCCCCGGAGCCCGACACCTTTAACGGGGTGGAAAGGAACCTGCACCGGATGGGTTTTGCCCCCGGCAGTTTCAAGGTGGCCGACGGTTCCGGGTTGTCCCGCTACAATCTGTGCTATCCCCGGATGGCGGCCGAGGTGCTGATGACGCTGTACCGCGATCCCCTGCTACAGACCGAGCTTTTGGAGTCCCTGCCGCTGGCCGGGGTGGACGGCACCCTTTACAAAAGGATGCAGAAAGGCGGAAACAAGATCAGGGTCCGGGCCAAGACCGGGACCATGACCGGGATCTCCTGCCTGGCCGGGTTTGCCTTTGGCCCCGAGGACAAAGTGTACTGCTTTGCCATCATGTTCAACAATTATCCCGGCAAGGCGGTCGAGGTCCGCCGGGTGCAGGACGCCATTTTGGAAAGACTGCTGGAGATAGCTCCCTGATCCAGCGGGCCTTTTACGGGACGCCGACGTAGTAGTGAGTCCGTTAGCTCAGAAAACTGGTTGAATGCCCGGTGCCAGCCCAGGTATGTCGCGTTAAAACGATCAGTGAGCATCGCAGTTGATGGCGGGAAAAGCTTGTCTGGCGTGTTTGAGGGCTTGGCAAAAGCCCGAGTTCAGACAAGCCCGCCAGCAAGGAGAAGCGCAACGCCCGGAGAGTTTTCAGCGACGAGCTTTTTTCTTTTTGGTTCTTTTTCTTAGTTGGCGGCACAAAAAAGAAAAAGAACATAGTGGTAATAGGTCTACGTATTTGACAGCCCCATTATTTTATCTCTATTTTTCCGGAGCAAGCAATAAAAATCATTTTGTTGTTTTCAATGTCGTTGCTTAGTCAATATGTCAGGGTAACTGGCAAGTGAAAATGTCAGGGGTAGGAACAAGTTGTTGGAAACTGGTCAACCAAAGGGTGGCTGATGAAAACCTTTGGAACTATTGTGGCAAGTTGTTCTTTTCTAAGTG
>JAURWH010000183.1 GCA_030655055.1 bacterium | reverse complement strand
ATGGCCGTTTCGATCTCGCTGTCGCTCTTGCCTTCAAAGGCCATCATGTTCACCAGCGGCGGATGGGTTCCGTAGGGCTGGACCCTGGCCTGGGCCTCGCCTTCCAGATAGCAGCCCGGCTCGATGATGGTCCAGGTGGCCCAGACCTGCTTGGGCTGTAGCCCCATCTTATCAGCCAGCCGCACGCAGATGGTCTTCAGCGTATCGGAAATGTTGACCTCCGGCTTCTGGGGCAGGGCCTTTATTTCTATGATGGGCATGGTTGCGCCTCCGTTTTCCTTTTTTAACCCCTCCCTAAATCCCTCCCCTCGAGGGGAGGGTAGGGTGGGGTTACCCCAGTTTCAGAAAAGACCGGTCCCTGATCCCTGCTTCATCCAGCAGGGCTTCGATCTTATCGTAATGGATCACATTCTCCGTGACCAGCCGGTCCTGGATAGTTTCCTTGGATACCAACCCTTCGCGGATCAGCCGGGCGTAAAGCTCCTGGCGCTCGGTCATACCGATGGTCTTCTGGTACATCAGGTCCCGCAGCTGCGAAACCCGGCAGTCGAAACGCCAGGTGTTTCCCCGCTCTTTGGGGCTTTGCCATCCCAGCTCGTTCTGTATCCGGGACATGACTTCAGATTCATTCCAGGGCAGGTAAAAGAACAGGTCGGCCATTTCGATGCCGCGGCCGTAGATCCTGGTTCCCAAAGCATAGGGACTTCCGAAGAAATGCCCCTTGATCATCACCGGCAGGGTTTGGGGCGAAAAATAGGACAGGTTCTTGGCCGCTTCCTTGACTATTCCTCCGAGGTTTTTGAGATAGACGTTCCTGATGTCCTCGTCGGGGCTGACCCCCAGCAGACGGCGTTTGAACGAGACCTCCTCGTAGGGGTTGCGCCCGGTGACTATGCAATGGATATCGTGTTCCTTGGCGATCCGCATGATCGGCAGCCACATGTTGTGGCAGGCGCTGCAGATTATCGGAACCAGCGCGGCCGACGGCCTTTTAAGCCAGGCCTCCAGGTTCTTTTTAAGGGTCAGCTGATGCAGCCCCGGTTTCAATCCAAAACTCACCA
>JAURWH010000182.1 GCA_030655055.1 bacterium | reverse complement strand
GTGGGTAAGAACGGCGTACTTATCTATCTTATTTATTTCACACTACCAGCAATAATTGACACCCCTCCTATAACTATAGTAATAATACCACGTGTAGTCAGCCCACTCGCTGCGGAATTTAATTCATCTTTCAAATCTCCTTCCGGTAATATGTTGGCTGCGTCTCTTGCATCACTTGCACCAGATAAGTAATCATAAGTAAGCATTAAGGATAGCGCACTGACAAGGAAGTATGGCAATCTATCTTTTTTTGTAGAAGAAGCAATTGAGGGTATTGTATTTATTGGGGTGGGTTGTGAAGATGCCGCAAAAGAAATATTTACTTCTTCGGCCCCACGATAACATTTCAATAATGCGAGTAGTTTTAAATCTTCAGCAGTAATTCTATCGGATGGTTTGGACAATGTTTCTTTAAGTTTTGCAGTAAATGCTGTGTCTTTTTGATTCAACCAATACTTGGTAAAAGGCAAATACGTTGTGCTATCATCAACAACAATTTTATCAATTCTTTCAGATGGTACCTCCCAAAAAGAAGATAAGGGCGAACCCTTCATTACGAAATTAATTTTACCCACATCCCATTTAGTAACAGTACCTTCGTATGCCTTTCTATTTGATAGAAATAATATATCTGCTTGAAGAACTAAAGGGAAAAGGAAAATGACCATGAATAAGAAATGTTTTTTCATTTTAAACTCCTTATATGAATAATTGGTTTGTTAGCATTATCGCATTGCCCTTGGGCACCACATAACAACTAAAACTTTTTCCGTGCCTTTCCCTTAAATCCTCCACCGCGGTGTTCAGGTCCGGCAGGCTCTTGAACTGCATCTTCTCCACCAGGGCCGGGTCCACTCCCTGTCCTTCCAACCCAGAATTATAAAACCTTTATCACAAAACTGAAGGTAGATGCATTTCCGGTAGATTATAAACTTCCCTGGTGTTTGCAGGAGTGTTTTGGTTTTAGCATGGCAGTGTCTTCGCTAAAATAATTTAAAAGACACTTGACAAAACAGACGGTTGGTATTATAATACATATAGATCACGATGGGGGACTACACCTAAGGTTCGTCCGAAGGTTAATGTCTCCCTTTTTTATTTTCCATATTCAAGCTTGTTCCTCAACGGGTTTAAAAAGGCTATTTCAGGTATAAACTTCCTCAATAAAGACGAATATCGTTTCTGATCCGGCACAATGAGCTTTTCCAGCTTGTTGTGCTTTTTTAAATGGTCTATCAGACAGTAAAAATCACCATCTCCGGTGACTATAACGGCCTTGTCATAATTGGGATATTCTATCATGGTATGTAATACCAGCTCGGCATCAACGTTGCCTTTTACTTTTCCGTTGGGTAAATATAACGTTGGTTTAAATACAAGAATGTATCCATAATCCTGTAGTGCCACATACAAGTCTTGATTGGTGCTGACATAACCTATGAATAGAAAAGCCTTGGTTACGGAATACTTGTCCTTTAGGTAAACCCGAAACCTTTTAAAATCAAGTTTCCAACCTTGATCAATAACAGCCAAATTTAAATTCTGACTGTCAATAAATGCAAAATTATTTTGTTGCATATTATTTCCCCAAGTTGTTTCTAAAAAATTATCTTTGGAAATCTACAAAATTAGTTATCCATCACAATTGGCTGTGGAATAATGCATAGCTATTATAACTCTGGTCACAAGTTCACCCCAGCATTATCGCATTGCCCTTGGGCACCACATAACAACTAAAACCCTTTCCGTGCCTTTCCCTTAAATACTCCACCGCGGCGGTCAGGTCGGGCAGGCTCTTGAACTGCATCTTCTCCACCAGGGCCGGATCCATCCCGCTTACCAAACACACTCGGCATTTCTTCATCACCAAGGCCGTGGCGTAGGCCCGGTGGGCCTCGGCCGTGATCTGGTCCTGGGGGGTCTGCAGTATCTCGGCGGCGGAGTAGTCGCGCATCCAGCGCCCAAAATCCAGCTGGCCCGCCCCTTCGGGGCAGCGGCCCACCAGCATGATCGTCCCGCCGGGTTTAACCGCCGGGGCCACGTTGTTAAGTATCCTCTGCATCTGGTAAAGGTCAATGTCCAGGGGGTGGCCGCCGGCCGAGGCGATCACGCAATCCACCGGCTCTTTCATCGGCGCCGACCAGACCTGGCGGCAAAGCTCAGTTCCTTCCAGCCAGGCTTTCTGCCAGTGTCCGGCGAAAACTCCGGCGATCTGCTCATCCGGGGTGGGCACCACGTTCAAAAGAAAATCTATCCGGCCCAAAGCGGCCGCCTGTTCCATCTCGGCATGAATGGGGTTGCCTTCCAGCTTCCCCGGGGCGTTCTGTCCCAGGGCTATCAGCGCATGGTTTTGGGCTATGGTCTGCCTTGAAGCGCAGCCGGGCATCACGGCCTTGCGGCCGCCGGAGAACCCGGCCAGGTAGTGGGGTGTGATCTTGCCGGTGGCGATGGTGAAATCCGAGGTCAAAAGCATCTCGTTCAGCTCCACCTCCCGGCCGTTGACATTGCCAACCGAGATGCAGCCCTGGTCGCAGTCGTGGGCGTAAAGGTTCAGCTGGTCGAACATCCTGGAGCCGTAAAGCTCCTCCCGCTCCTCGCAGACCGGCGCCCGGTGGCTGCCGGTGGCGATCAGGGCGTGGATATGACTGCACTCTATCCCGGCCAGGTTCATCTGGTCGCAAAGGGCGTTCAGTATCCGGGGATAATGGGGAATGACCCGGGTGTGGTCCGACAGTATCAGCAGAATGCTTTTGGGGCGCCGGGCCAGCAGAAGTTCCTTAAGCGGCGGGCTTTTAATGGGATGTTCCAGGGCCTGGGTCACCGCCAAAGGGATATCGGCCAGCCCCGGGACCGGGGGCAGGCTTAAAATGCCTGACAGATTGGCCTCCGGAAGGGAAAGGGTGGTCTTCCCCAGGCCGTAACCAAGGGTAATATCTGGCATGGTTTCCTCTAAGCAAACGTTGGCCCATTAACGGATTATAATCATTAACTATACGCTTAAAAAACATTGCAGTCAAGAAGAAAATATAATAAAAACTACCCTTTGACTTTGGAGTTGATTTGTGATAAAATTCACATTCTTCTTCTGCCACAAAGGCACAAAGACACTAAACCCGATCACCAAATATACTTTTCAAAATCATTTTTACCTTAGTGACTTGGTGTCTTAGTGGCGATTTAGGTTCCCCGTTTTCTTTGTATCCAAATTATTCTGCCACAAAGGCACAAAGACACAAATACTATTAACGATTTTCAAATTAAAATTAACGAAATTAGTGCCTTAGTGTCTTGGTGGCTATTTGGTGCCCCGTTCCTTTTGTAACCAATAACCCATAATATAAATCCAAAATTCAAGGAGAAACTGCCATGGCGGACAAATCCTTCAATGCCTTCAAGATGGCCCAGGAGCAATTCGACAAGGTTGCCGAAAAGCTGGGCCTGGACCAGGCCACCCGTGACCTGCTCCGCAACCCGATGCGCGAGATCCATTTCTCCATCCCGGTGCGGATGGACGACGGCTCGGTCAAGGTCTTTCAGGGATACCGGGTACAGCACAACGACTCCCGCGGACCCTGCAAGGGCGGCATCCGCTTCCACCCCCAGGAAACAGTGGACACCGTAAAGGCCCTGGCCACCTGGATGACCTGGAAGTGCTCGGTGGTTGACATTCCGCTGGGCGGCGGCAAGGGCGGAGTGATCTGCGACCCGCATCACCTGTCAGAGCGCGAACAGGAAGGCATCTGCCGCGGATGGATCCGCCAAATAGCCTTCAACGTGGGCCCGGTACAGGACGTTCCGGCCCCCGACGTGATGACCAACGGCCAGCACATGGTATGGATGATGGACGAGTACGAGAGGATCCACAACGGCAAGTTCCCGGGCATGATCACCGGCAAGCCGCTGGGCGTGGGCGGATCTTTGGGCCGGACCGAGGCCACCGGCTACGGCGCGGTCTACTGCATGCGAGAGGCCCTGCGCGAGATGGGCATCGACATCAAGAA
>JAURWH010000181.1 GCA_030655055.1 bacterium | reverse complement strand
CCCCCTGCCATGGAGATGATGGCTACGAAATATTATCGGCGTAAATCGGCGGGAATCAGCGTCCGGTCCGTCACTTGTTCTGCCCGGTCTGCAGCAGCTTGTTCAGGTCCTTGTGCTGTTCCAGCAGTTCCACCGCCTTCTGTACCTGGGCGTCGCCCTCCAGCAGGAATGCGGTCATGGCCTGGTCGCCGTAAAGTTTGGAAAGCAGCTCCCGCTTGATGCCCTTTTTGATGTAGGCTTCGCTTTCCTTGAAATCCGGTTCGGTGTATTCGAATTTTTCTTCGGCCAGAAGTTTTTTGAACTCGGCCAGCATCGGACCGTCAACTTCCAGGGTCCGGGGCAGGTCCTTGCGGGTGACGGTGTACTTGACCGCGAACTTGAAGAACAGGGTCTTGCGCTCCAGGTTGCTCTCCAGCTTTTTCAGCAGGGGCAGGTCCACCTTGACGTCGGGGATGATGCCGCCGCCGCCGTAGACCGTGCGCTTAAGCCCGCCCAGGGTGATGAACTTCTCCTTGGGGGCGGTGGAGTCCTCCTCCAGGCTGTCCAGCTCGCCCGACTGCCAGGCGCTGTTGTCCCGGTGGATGCAGCGGCCGGAAGGGGTGTAGTACTTGGCGGTAGTCAGCTTCATGGCGATGGAATCTCCCAGGGGGATCACGGTTTGGACCGAACCCTTGCCAAAGCTGGTCTGGCCGATGATCAGCGCCCGGTCCCAGTCCTGCATGGCGCCGGCCACGATCTCGGAGGCCGAGGCCGAGCCCTGGTTGATCAGCACCACCATGGTGCCCTTTTTGGAACCGTACAGCGGATCCGATGACACCTTGAAATCGCGGTTGGCGTCCGGCAGACGGCCCCGGGTGAACACCACCATCGAACCCTTGTCGATGAAGTTGCTGGAGATGTCCACCGCTTCGTTCAGCAGCCCGCCGGGGTTGTTGCGCAGGTCCAGGATCAGCTGCTTGGCCCCCTGGCTTTCCAGCACCTGGATGGCCCGGCCCAGGTCGGGGCCCGATTTTTCGGAGAAATTGGCCAGCCAGATGTAGCCGATCTTGTTCTTGACGAACCCGGAATAGGGGATGCTCTTGATCTCGATGTTGGCCCGGGTGATGGTGAAGTCCATCGGCTGGTCCACCCCCTCCCGCTGGATGGTGATGGTGACGTCGGTGCCGGGCTGTCCCCGCAGTTTTCCGATGGCCCCCTCGGTGGTGATGCCCCGGGTGGAAACGTTCTCTATCTTTATTATCCGGTCTCCGGCCTGGATCCCCATCCTGGCGGCCGGGGTCCCGGCCATGGGCGAGACCACCGTCAGCACATTGTCCCGGATGTCGATCTGGATCCCCAGCCCGCCAAAGCTTCCCTGGGTGCTGATCCTCAAGTCTTTTAGCGTTTTGGCGTCCAGAAACTGGGAGTGGGGGTCAAGGCTGCCCAGCATCCCCCGGATGGCGCCGTAGATCAGCTTCTGGGGGTCGGGGGCCACCACGTAGCGCTCGTAAACCGTGCTGAAGACCTGGCGGAACAGTTTCTGGTACTGCAGCACCTGGTCGGTCATCTGGCTTTGGGCGTAAAGGGCGAACATCCCTCCGGCCACCATGCTGAACACGGCAATGCCGGCGATCAGCGTAAAAAGCTTGCGCTTGGTGATCATGATCTTATTCCCTTCCTCCATATTTTTGGAGTCCTTTTTGAACTTGGCTTTTGGTTGGGGCCTGGATTACTTTAAACGATTATGCACCAGCTGCCGGACTGCGGCCTGGATCACGTCCGGGGGAAAACTGCCGTCCAGCACCTTTACCCTGGCCGGTTCGGCTTTGGCTATGGACAGAAAGCCCCGCCGCACTTTTTGGTGAAAGGCCCTCTCCTGTTTTTCCATCCGGTCCAAGGCCCGCTTTCTTTTGGCGGCCCGGGCAAAACCCTGCTCCACCGGCAGGTCAAAGACCAGGGTCACCCCTGGCCAGCAGCCGTCCACCGCTATCTGGTTCAGCTGTTTCACCATCTCCAGGTCCATTCCCCGGCCGTAGCCCTGGTAGGCGGTGGAGGAATCGGCGAAGCGGTCGCAGACCACGATCTTGCCGGCCTTAAGCGCCGGGATTATCACCTGGACCAGATGCTGGGCCCGCGAGGCCTGCAGCAGCAGCAGCTCGGTCAGCGGGGACATGCTATGGTTTCTGGAATCCAGCAGCACCTTGCGGATCTTCTCGGCCAGTGGCGTCCCGCCCGGCTCCCGGGTGACTATGACCTGATGCCCCCGGCTCTTCAGCCACTTGGCCAGTAGCATGGCCTGGGTGGTCTTGCCGCAGCCCTCGATGCCCTCAAAGCTGACAAACAAACCCTTACTTTTTTGCATACAATATTCTGTAAACTCTAAAACACAATCACTAAACCCTAAACAAGCCCAAAGCAATAAATACGAAGCATTAAACTACCAATTATTTGATCTTTGAAATTGAAATTTGTTTAGAGTTTAGAGTTTAGAGTTTATAATTTAGTTTTTTAGTGTTTTGGTTATTTCCGTCCCAGTCTCTTGATGTACTCTTCCACGTTCCGCTGGGCCTGGTCGTCATGCACCTGCACCATGGGCGACTTCATGAAATAGCTGGAGGGCTCCAGCATGGTTCCGGAAAGCTTGTGGTCCATGGCCAGCTTGGCGCAGCGCACCGCGTCGATCACCACCCCGGCCGAGTTGGGCGAATCCCAGACTTCCAGCTTCATCTCCAGGTTCAGCGGCACGTCGCCGAAGGTCTGCCCTTCCATCTTGATGTGGCAGTACTTGCGGTCCAACAGCCAGGGCACATAATCGGACGGGCCGACGTGGATGTCGTCGGCCGGCATCTTGTAATCCAGCATCGAGGTCACGGCGTTGGTCTTGGAGATCTTCTTGGACTCCAGCCGCTCCCGCTCCAGCATGTTCAAAAAGTCGGTGTTGCCGCCGAAGTTCAGCTGGTAGGTCTTCAACAGCTTGACCCCGCGGTCCATGAACAACCGGGTCAGCACCCGGTGGGTGATGGTGGCCCCCACCTGGGATTTGATGTCGTCGCCGATGCAGGGCACTCCGGCCTTCTTGAAGCGGTTGGACCAGTACTGCTCGCGGGCGATGAACACCGGGATGCAGTTGACGAAGCCGCACTTGGCCTCCAGGATCTGTTCCACGTACCACTTGGTGGCCTCTTCCGAGCCCACCGGCAGGTAGCTGACCACCACGTCGGTCTTGGTGTCCTTCAGCAGCTGCACGATGTCCACCGTGGAACCCGGGGCCTTCTGGATGATCTGGGAGAGATATTTGCCCAGGCCGTCGTGCAGCATGCCGCGCTGGACGGTGATCCCGCTCTTGGGCACCTGGCAGAACTTGAGGGTGTTGTTGGGCTTGGTGTAGATGGCGGTGGCCAGGTCCTTGCCCACTTTGTTCTTGTCGATGTCGATGGCGGCCGAGAATTCAATGTCCGAGATGTGATAGCCGCCCAGGTTGACGTGCATCAGCCCGGGAACCTTGTCGCTGGGCTTGGCGTTGCGGTAATAGTGGACGCCCTGGACGAAGGAGGAGGCGCAGTTGCCCACTCCGATGATGGCCACCCGGACCTTGCGAGAGCCGCCCTTTGGAGCGGGGGGCTTGATCGTTTTCCTGGCAATGTTCTTTCCCATGTGGTCCTTTCTGAAAAACTAAATTTTTATAATATTTGCTTGTTTGATTTACGAAGGAAGGTTCTGCCCCTTGGTCCGGTTCCGGACATGCAGTATCCGCTGGATGGCGGTGACGTTGGTGAAGACGGCCAGGATCCACAGGGCTGCGGTGAAGATCACGTGCCATTTATCATTGTGGGTCACGCTGGTGAAGATCCCTGTAAACACCGTGCCGGTGATTATCACCGCGATCCGCTCCGGGCGCTCCATGATGCCCACCTTGCAGTCCTCGCCCAGCCCCTCGGCCCGGGCCCGGGTGTAGCTGACCATCAGCGAGCCCACCAGGGCCAGATCGGTCAGCAGGGCCTGCAGCCACATGGCCTTGGTGGAATAGAAATAGGAGAGTCCGATGAACATGGCCAGCTCGGAATAGCGGTCCAGCACCGAATCGTAGAACATCCCGAACTTGGTGACGTTGCCCGAGAGCCGGGCCAAAGATCCGTCGATGGCGTCGCAGATGGCGGACAGCAGGGCCACCAGGCCGCCCCAGAAGAAATGATTGGTGGCAAACAGCAGGCCGGCCCCCAGGCCGAAGATGAATCCGGCCGTGGTCAGCCAGTTGGCCTTGACCCTGGCCTTGGCGAATAGATTGATGAACGGTTTGAAGAGGTTGACAAAACCCTTATTGAGCCATTCGGGAAACATTGTTCATCCTGCCTTTCCGTCTATTACAATTACATATTCTCCCCGGGGCTTTTTGGTCTGATACTGTTGAGCCAGCTCGGCGATGTCGCCCCGTTCGAATTCCTCGTATATTTTGGTGAGCTCCCGGCCCAATACCGCCTGGCGGGGCGAGAAGGCTGCGGCCAGGTCGGACAGGGTTTTGGCGATCCGGTGCGGCGACTCGTACATCACCAGAGTGGCGGAGCCCTCCTTGAGCTCTTCCAGCAACCGGGCCCTTTTTCCGGACTTTATGGGCAGGAATCCCAGGAACAGGAACCGGCTGGGGTCCAGCCCGGAGCAGACCAGGGCGGAGATCAGCGCGGTGGCGCCGGGAATGGGCACTATCCTGATCCCGGCCCTGACCGCCTGGGCCACCAGGCTCACCGCCGGGTCGCTGATCCCGGGGGTACCGGCGTCGGTCACCAGGGCCACCTGCCGGCCGGCCAAAAGCTTTTCCACCAGCTCCGGCGACCTTTGCTCCTGGTTGTGGGAATAAAAAGAGCACAGCGGTTTTTTGATGTCAAAATGTTTCAGCAGCTGGCCGGTATGCCTGGTGTCCTCGGCCGCTATCAGGTCCACTTCCTTTAGGACCCTCAGCGCCCTGAGGGTGATGTCCTCCAGATTGCCGATGGGCGTGGCCACCAAATACAAAATGCCTGTCATATTATGAGCCTTTTAAACGTTTAAACCTTTTGATCTTTTAAACGTTTATCAAAGCAGATCCTTCAGCTTGGAATGCCGTCCGAAGCTGGAGGCTTTCAAGGCGAACCGGAAATCCTTGAGAGCCAGCTGCACCACTCCGTCCAGGCGCTTGCCCAGCACCACCCTAAAGGAATCCACAAAATTGTCAATCCACTCGGCAAAGGCCTTGCCCAGTTCTTCCGGGGTGGCCACCACCTTGCCGCCCTCCTTGGCCTCGCCGTCGGCGGTGTCGAAGTCGTTCAGGAACGGGTAATGCACCGTGGCCGACTCCTTGGACGAGGTCAGGGTCTTGCTGACCACGGTGGGCCCGGCGATCATCTTGAGCTCGCTCACTATCTTGTTCAATGCGTTCAGGAACAGGGTTACCTGGGCCTGGCTGGCCTGCTCGGCCATCACCGGGATCTTGTCGAAGGCGTCTATCACTATGGCGCCGGGTCCGGTGGCCGCCTGCTTCAGCGCGGCCTTGATCACCTCCAGCCCCAGGCTCTCCACCTTCCAGGTGAAATAGCCGGAGCAGGGCGCGCCCTCCTTGAAGCGGAGATAGGACATGTCAAAGCCCCGCTTGATCTCCAGAAACCCGTCGAACTTTACCCCGATCAGCTTCTCAAAGACCTTCTCGGTGTCCACCGTGGCCAGGTCCAGGTTCTTGAAGGCCGGCTTGACGCTGAAGGTGGCCATGATCATGTCCACCAGCTCCTCCGGGGTCTCGTAGATGGAGACGGTCCCGGTGGTGGAGGACTTGGCCTTGTTTATCACCTCGGCCACCGACATCTGCTTCCGCTCGGAGCGGTTGAAATGCCCGGCATTGACCGGCTCGCCCTTCTTCAGGTACAGGAACTCCACCGCTTCGGGATATACGATCTCCAGGTATCCCGAGATCTTGCTGGCCCGTTCTTTTTTGTTGTCGGCCAAAACGTTGTCCAGATGCACAAATTCCAGCTTGGCATTCTGCAGCACCGCGCGGCCCTTGGGAAATCTCATAGTTGGTTAAGAACTTTATTTTCTATTTTTTGATGACAGAATGATTGAACATTTTGAGCGATGAAACATATATCCTTCGGTCTGTCAGGCACGATACCCGGCTCAGGATGACATTGCAAGAGGACATTGCGGAATGATATTGAAGCCCTTTGCGACCTTTGCGTCTCTGTGTGAAAATATCCTTCGATTTGTCAAGCACGGTGCTCTGCTCAGGATGACTTATAGACCCTTGGTATCTTAGTGCCTTTGTGGTGAACCGGCCCTACATCTCCTTGAACTTCTCCTTGAGCGTGGCGAACTTCCAGAACTCCTCCAGATCGCCCATGGAGGCTATCTTGATCCCGTCGGCCGAGAACTCCATCAGGCCCTGTTTCTGCATCTTTTCCAGGATCTCGGCGGCTTTGGCCTTGCCCACCCCCACCTGGCTGGCAAACCCGTCGGGGGTGTAACTGCCCTTGACCAGCACCCCGGAACCGTCGGGGGCGCCCTTCTCCCGGCCCAGGTTCAAAAGCGAGGCCGCGATCCGGCAGACGTCGTCCTTCTGCAGCAGGATCTTCACCTGCTCGTTGGTCTCGCGCAGCCGGCGCACCAGGCTGGAGATCAGGTAATCCACCATCGGGTTCTCCTGGATCTGGCCCTTGAAGGCCGCCCGGTCCAGGATCAGAAGCGAAACCTCGGTCAGGGCGGTGGCGGTGGCCGAGCGCGGGGCATCGTCCACTATGGCCATCTCTCCCAGGAACGAGCCCTCGGAAAGGGTGGCCAGCACTTTTTTGGCCCCTCCGGCCGAGTTGGATATCTCAACTTTACCCGAGCGTATCAGGTACATTTCCTCGCCCCGTTCACCCTCGCGGAAAAGGATCTCCCCCGCTTTCAATACTTTTTCAAAAGCGCCTTCGGCTTCCGGCATTTTCTGCCCCCTTTATATAAGGTTTAACATAGTATAATATCATAAGTTATGCGCTTCTGTCAACAGCATTTTATAAAGTTGGAAACCAGTATTACGGACTTTGTCTGAAAGTAAAAAAAGCGTTGATTTTTAAGTTTTTTAACAAATTTGTCAAGCGATTGCAATCAAAAAGGGGGAGAGCAAGCTCTCCCCCTTTTTGATCCAGGTCTGGTTACCTGACTATCATCAGCTTCTTAGTGGAACTAAAGTCGCCGGCCTGCAACCGGTAAAGGTATACCCCGGCCGCCATTTGGTTTGCATTCCAGTTGATGGTGTGGTAACCGGCAGGTTTTGTTCCCATATCGAACCGCTTCACCGTCTGCCCGGCCACATTGTAGACTGTAAGGCATACGTTAGTAGCTTTCGGCAGTTGGTACTTGAAGGTGGTCTGACCCTTGGAAGGATT
>JAURWH010000180.1 GCA_030655055.1 bacterium | reverse complement strand
ATGTTCTTTTTCTTTTTTGTGCCGCCAACTAAGAAAAAGAACCAAAAAGAAAAAAGCTCGTCGCAAAATACTATCCTTGCCACGCTTACGCTAAAGCTTCAGCGGGCCCGCGCTGCGCTTCTCGTTGCTGGCGGGCTTGTCTGAACTCGGGCTTTGGCCAAGCCCTCAAACATGCAGACAAGCTATTAACCGCCGTCAACTGCGATGCTCACTGATAGTATTTAACGCGACTTACGGGGTTGGCACCGGTTAATCAGTACATTTCTGGTGCTATCTGGATAACTATTTATTGAACAATAGGGACTACAGTTGGCTCAGTATCTCCCGGGACCTTTCGAACAGTTCCCGGGGCGTTTTGTATGCGGCTTGTCCCGGAGAGAACCGGGCGATGTCGCATTGCTCGATGATCTCAATTATCTTGTCCACCAGCCCGGGCGCCAGGTTCAGCTCCAGCAGCCCGGCCTTGAGCTGGTCCTTGGAAAGGGCGTGGGTGTCCAGGTTGTAACGGTCGCCTACATATCCCAGCACTGCCTGGAAAAGGACGGCGTAAAATTCCTGACGGGGATCATCCTGCAAAAGCTTCTCGGCGGATTTCAGCCTTTTTTTAACCAGGGCCCCGGATCTGTGTTTGCGGGCATAGCCCCGGTCGCTGTCCAATTTATTGCGGTGGGCGCGGTAGAGGAACGAGAGACCCAGCAGGGCGAACGACAGCAGATAACCCAGGCCCAGCAGCCACCACGGCGACTGTTTGAAAGGTTTGATCTCCGTTCTGTCCGGCTTGATGTAATTGATGTCGGTGCCCAGCACCTTCAGGCCGGTGGCTTCCACCAACGGGGCATTGGGGGTGCAGCCGGTGGCGGTACATTCCAGAACCTTTGACTGGAGAGTGTGGTAGCTTTTGTCGCCGGGATCAAAGTAGGCCATCTTGATGGCCGGCAGGACATACTTGCCGTCGGCCTGGGGAATGACCGGGTAGCGGAAGGTCTTGGAGCCTTTGATGACATCGCCCGAGGTCTGAACCTGGTCCTTGATCTCGGGATCCAGGATCTTCAGTCCCGTGGTCGCCGGAATGACGGGCTTTTCGATCAACCTGATGTTTCCGGTACCGGAGACCTTTATGGTCAGGTTGATGGGCTCGCTGCCGGTGGTGGAGGTTCTGTCCAGTTCCGCGGTCATGGTGAACCTGCCGACCCCGCCGGTGAATTCCGCCGGTTTGCCGATCTCCGGCAAAGGCAGCACGGTCAAGAGCAGGGGTTTGGATTCCACCTTGACGTTCTGGGTGGATCCGAAAAAGTCAAATATGTCCCGGGAGCGCTGGACGATCTCCACATTCAGCGCCATGGGCTTTACTTCCAGCTTGCCGCTGGACATGGGGAACAGGGCCACCTTCTTCAGCAGGAAAACGTCGAACTGTTTGCCGTCCACCGTCTGGCGCTTGAACTCGATCTTCTGGGCGTCGTAGATCTTTTCGGTCCAGAAACCGCTGAAGGAAGGCTGTTCGGCCAGGTTCAGGCCGTTGATCTGAAAACGGTTGTAAAGGACGAATTCGGCGTTGATCTGCTCGCCCAGATAGACGGTCTTCTTGTCGCAGTGGGCCGAAAGATAAAGATTCCCGTCCAGCGGTATCCGGCCCTGCGAGGCTTTAGAGTTTTGTTCCGCCTTCTGTCTGGGCTGGTTTGCCTGGGCGGTCTTGGTCGCTTCGATGCTGATGGGCTGGCTTTGGTATTCCTGGCCTTCGTAGTTTATTTTGCAGGCGCCGATGGTCAGCTGGCCGGTCTTCTTGGCGCTGAGGTAGTAGACAAAGTTGACGGTAGCCTGTTTCTTCATGCTGCCGTTGATGATCGAGATGCTGGTGGACTGGGAGGAGGAACTGCCCAGCAGGTTGAAGTCCGGCAGGTCCGGCAGCTGGGGCTTGGGGACCGTGGCCATGCCCTCGCCCTGGACGGTGACAGTCAGGGTGAACTGCTCGCCCAGGCCCACCGTGCTTTGGTCCACCGAGGCGTTGAAATCGATGCCGGCGGCCAAAAGCAGACCGGGCAGCACAAGCAATACCACCAGAAGGCGAAGATATTTTAAAAATCTGTCAAACAAAGAAGTTTACAGTTTAGCGTTTTGAGTTTGGTGTTTAGGGCACAGCGTATGGCGTCCAGGGTTAAATAATTTGCAATTCACAATCCACGTTGTCAAGTCTTCATCCTTCCGTATTCCCTATTCAGTATTCTGTATTCTGTAAGCAGTGACCTGTCACCAGTCCTTGTCGCCTTTGTTCTGGTCCGCCGGCCTTTCCTTCTGCTTCTTCATGTTCTCCTTCTCCTTGTTCTGCAAAGCCTGAAGTATCCGGTCGGCGTCATCCTTGTTGATCTGTCCCTTTTGGGGCTGGGGTTTGGGCTGTTGCTGCTGCTTTTGCTGCTGGTCCTGTTTGGTGGAATCGCTTTTGGATTCTTCCTTTTTCTTCCAGCAAAATTCCAGGTTCTGCTTGGCCTGCTGGTCGCCGGGATCCATCACCAGTGCCGCGGTATATGAACCGATGGCCTCGTCCAGCTTCTGCGCCTTGAACTGGCAGTTGCCGATGTTGTACAGTGTCCGGGCCTGCAGTTTCTTGTCCTTGGTAAGCATTGCCAGCTGAAGTTCGGAAACGGCCTCGGGATATTTGTTGAGCTTGTAGAGGGCCCGGCCGATGTTGTAGTGTATCTTAACATTATCCGGCTCAAAAACCAAGGCCTCCTGGTATTTTTTAAGGGCTTCCTCGTAATTCCCCTTTTTGTAGGCCTGGTTGCCGGAGCGCATGCCGGAGCCGATACCAGCTTGGACCGCGGTCGAAGGCAGAAGGCAGAAGGCAGAAATTAGAATCACCAATTTGAACCGGGAAAGCTTCAGTTCCGGGAACCATTTTCCCCGCCGGTCGCTGATGAATATCCCGGTCATGATAAAGATAAAGGCCGCTAGCAAGAAGTACTGGTAGCGCTCCTGGTACTGCACAAAATCTCCTCCTCCGATGTCCTTCTTCTTCAACTGGTCCAATGACAACAGCAGGGCGTCCAGATTGAGGGCCTGGCTCCGGAAATAGCGTCCGTCTGCGGCCTTGGCCATCACCAGCAGCAGGCGCTCGGCCAGCCGGGAGACCACCACCTGGTCCTTCTGGTCCTTCTTGTAGGAAACGCCGTAGCCGCTCTGGTCGCTCTCCGGTATGGTGGAGCCTTCCAAAGTACCCACGCCCACAGCGTAGATCCGGATGCCCTGCTCGGCCGCCAGCTTGGCCGCCTGCATGGGGTCACCCTCCAGATTATCACCGTCGGTGATCAACACCAGGGCTTTTGAGGCACCCTCCTTGGCGTCGAACAGGGTGGAGGAGACCTCGATGGCCCACTGGATGTTGGTGCCGGGTTTGGGAATGTTTCCGGGCTCGATGATGTCCAAGAACATCTTGGCGGCGTCCACATCCGTTGTCAGCGGGCACATCACGTAGCAGTCGCCGGCAAAGGCGGTGATGCCCACCTGGTTGGCGCTGAGGTTGTCTAAAAGCGAGGCCACCTCCACCTTGGCCCGCTCCAGCCGGCTGGGCTGGATGTCCCCGGCCAGCATGCTTTTGGAGGCGTCCAAGGCGATGACCACGTCAATGCCCCGGCCCTTGTAGCTCTGCAGCTTCTCGCCCCACTGGGGCCGGGCGGCGGCCAGGATCAAAAAGAAAAGCCCCAGCAGCAGCAGCGTTGCCTTGGCCAAGGCCAGCCTGGTGCTGTAATTGGCGCTGATCCTGGCCAGCAGCTCCCGGTCGGCCAGTTTTTGACCGGCCCGGGACTTAAGCCAGCGGCCCCACAGCAGGGCCACCACCATCAGGGGCAGGGCCAGCAGTAGGTAAAGATATTGCGGTTGGGCCCACTTGATCATGGCAGCCTCCTGGCCACGGTCAGCGACAGGGCCATTCCCAAAAGCATCAGGAACAGGGCCGGGAATAGGAAGAGGTAGGCTTTTTCGGAATACACGGTATGGCGGTTGACTTTATAAGTGGTGGGTTCCAGTTTGTTGATCTCGTCGTAGATGATCTTCAACGCCTCGTCGTCGGTGGCCAGGAAGGCCTGACCCCCGGTTACCTTGGCGATCTCGTCCAAGGGCTTCATGTCGAATTCCATGTTCACGGTCTGGGGCCGCTGGCCCCAGAAGGGGTCGTTGACCATGATGGTCACCGGGCCGTTGGTCCCGATGCCGATGCAGTAGACCTTGATGCCGAAGCTCTGGGCCAGCCGGGCGGCGGTCAGGGGGTCGATGTCCCCGGCGTTGTTGAGGCCGTCGGTCAGCAGGATGATCAGCTTGTCTTTTGACTTGGAATCCTTGAGCCGGGAGACGGCCGAGGCCAGTCCCATGCCGATGGCGGTGCGGGTGGGGTCTATGGTGCCCACCTGCAGCCGGTCGATGATGCCGCCCAGGATCGTCCGGTTGATGGTCAGCGGGCACTGGGCCATGGAGCCGTTGGCGAAGGCCACCAGGCCTATCCGGTCGCCCGCCCGCTTGGCGATGAATTCCTTGGCCCGTTCCTTGGCCACGTACAGCCGGTTTTTTGGGCTGAAATCCTCGTATTTCATGGTCTCCGAGACATCCAGGCACAGCATGATGTCCACGCCCTTGACCTCCACCTCCTCGTAAACCCTTCCCCGCTGGGGGCGGGCCAGGGCCAGGGTCATCAAGACCAGGGCCGAGATGTTCAAGGCCAGCAGCAGGTATTTAAGAATATCCGATCTCTTCTTATAGGCGGCGAAGAACGAAGTGTCGGAGAATATGACCGCTCCGGTCCTCTTCTTCAACTCCAGCCACAAAAGAAGGGCGATGGGCAGCAGCAGCAGCAGATATAATGGTGAAGCGAAGCGCATCTCTACACGGCCTCCGTTACCGGTTTTTCGCTTTTAGCCTTCCCGGCGGGTTCCGGAGGGAGGGGGATGGTCCGGGTGATCAGGTCCCTGACGGTTTCCATGGCTTGGGCTGTTTCCTGTTCCGGGGGCACGGTCTTGGCGTACTTGACCAGGTCGGCCCGGTTCAGGAATTCGGAAAACTCCTGCCGCAGGGGTGTTTTGTATGTTTTTAAATTCAAAACGATCTCGGTGGTGGTCTGCTCCACCGCATTGAACTCAAAACGCCGCTCGATGTAGCGTTTGAGAATTTCGGACAAGGCGTAATAATATTTGCTGACCAGTCCCTTGGCCAGCCATTCGTCCTTGGGCAGATTGTCCAAGGCCTTCAACGCTTCCTCCCAGGGCGGCAGCGGGGCCAGGGCCTGTTCCCTGATCTTCTTAAGCTTTTTATACAACTGCAAACTCAGGTAAACCAAGGCGGCCAGGACCAAGACCAGGGCCGGGATCAGCCACAGCCAGTAGTTGGGGAATTTTGCCTCGGGCTTAAGGTCGTTGATGTCCTGCATCTTGGGGGAGAGGACGCTGTTGATCTTCACCTTAAGGCTGTCGCTGCGCAGGGTGTCGGTCTTGTCCCCGGAGGACAGCAGAAAGAACAGCCGGGGCAGGGCCTGCTCGCCGGCCTTGAACCCGGCCATCTTCAGGCGGTACAGGTTCTCATTGTAGCCCTGGCGGCTCTTGGTCTTCAACTGCTGGTCCAGGACCAGGAACGATCCCAGGCTGTCGGCCAGCGGTCCGGTTATCTTGCTGCTGTTGGAGCAGGTCAGCTTCAGCTCGACATAAAAGGGGTCGCCCACCGTCAGCTTTTTTGGTGAGCATTTGGTGGAAAGCGAGGGGCCGGATGGCAGCTGGGTCAAAAGCAGCAATGTCAGAAGCAGATGGGTCATTATGTTCGGCATGATTATTTTAATTTCTTATATGGGACGCAAATTTCCATTATGTTCTTTTCTTTTTGTCCCGCCAAAAAGAAAAGAACCAAAAGAAAAAGCTCGTCGCTGAAAACTCTCCGGGCCACGCTTTCGCTAAAGCTACAGCGGACCCGCGTTGCGCTTCTCGTTGCTGGCGGGCTTGTCTGAACTCGGACTTTTGCCAAGCCCTCAAACATGCAGACAAGCTTTTTCCGCCATCAACTGCGATGCTCACTGATCGTTTTAACGCGACAACCGGGATTGGAACCGGTTGATCAATCCGTGTTTCCTGTTTTCCTGGATTCCTTATAGATTAACCTGTGGTCTTGCTTCAGTGAAATCTCTTGGCCCGCTGTTTGAAGAACTTGTGCAGCTTGGGGGTGAAATCCTCGGTGGTGGAGATGTCTATCTGGTCCACACTGAGCTGTTTGAACAGCCGGTCCTTTTCCTGAAGGGCGTTCTGGGTATAGCTGAAGAAACCCTTGGCCAAACCCTTATCGGAAAAGTTCACGGTGTATATCTTTCCGCTTTCAGCGTCCTCGACGTCCACCAAGCCGGCCGGGGGCAGGTTTTGCTCGGCCGGGTCGCTGATGGACACGGCCACCAGGTCGTGTCGGCGGGAGGCGATGCCCAGGGCCGTCTTAAAATTCTGGGGCCGGTATCCCTGGCCCAAAAAGTCGCCAATGAAGAACACGATGGCCCGGTGCTTAAGGATGTGCATCAAAAATTCCAGGGCCGAGGAAGGACTGGTGCCCTTGCGCTCCGGCACGAAATACAGGATGTCCCGGATCAGCCGCATCACATGGAGCCGGCCCTTCTTGGGAGGGATGTACTTCTCCACCCGGTCGGTGAAGAACAGCAGGCCCACCTTGTCGTTGTTCTTGACCGCCGAAAAGGCCAGGGTGGCCGCCACCTGGGCGGCCTGCTCCACCTTGAAGCGGCCCCGGGTGCCGAAATAGCCGGAGCCCGAGGCGTCCACGCACAGGATCACGGTCAGCTCCCGCTCCTCCACAAACTTCTTGACATAGGGGCGCCCCATCCGGGCGGTGACCTTCCAGTCTATGGACCGGACGTCGTCGCCGGGCTGGTATTCCCGCACGTCCACGAACTCCATGCCGGTGCCCTTGAAGGTGGACTTGTACTCGCCGGCAAAGGTGGTGTTGACGATCTTCCGGGTGTGAAGCTCGATCTGGCGGATCTTTTTTATGAATTCAGGAGACAGCATCATTAAAAATCATAAATTCTAAAAACTAAAAACTAAACAAAATACAATTACCAAATTTGATATTCAGATTTGGAGTTTATTTAGTGCTTCGATATTGGTTATTAGTGCTTTCGTATCAGGGAACCTCCACCCCGGCCAAAATCTTCTGGATCACATCATCGGTGCTTACTTCTTCGGCCTCGGCCTCGTAGGACAGAATTATCCGGTGCCTCAGGATGTCCCCGGCCAGCTCCTTGACGTCCTCGGGGATCACGAAGCCGCGGCGCTTTAGGAAAGCCAGGGCCCGGGCGGCGGTGGTCAGGTTGATGGAAGCCCGGGGCGAAGCCCCGAAGCGGACCAGTCCTTTCAGATCCTTCAGCCCGTATTTCTCCGGTTCCCGGGTGGCGAACACCAGATCCACGATGTAATCCTTGATCTTCTTGTCGATGTAGATGCTCTTGCACAGCTCCCGGGCCTTGATGATGTCCGAGGTGTCTATCACCGGCTTGATCTTGGGCTCGCCGGTCCCGGCGATCCGCTCCACGATCTCCTTTTCCTCCTCCTTGCTGGGATAGGTGATCTTGATCTTCAGCAAAAAGCGGTCCAATTGCGCCTCGGGCAGGGGATAGGTGCCCTCCTGCTCGATGGGGTTCTGGGTGGCCAGCACCAAAAACGGGTCATCCAGCTTGAAGGTCTGTTCGCCGATGGTCACCTGGCGCTCCTGCATGGCCTCCAGCAAGGCGCTTTGGACTTTCGGGGGCGTGCGGTTGATCTCGTCGGCCAGGATGAAGTTGGCGAAGATGGGGCCCTTGCTGGTGATGAATTCCCCGGTCTTCTGGTTGTAGATCAGCGTGCCCACGATGTCCGAGGGCAGCAGGTCCGGGGTGAACTGGATCCGCTGGTACCTGGCCTTGACGGCCGCCGCCACCGTCCGCACCGCGTAGGTCTTGGCCAGGCCGGGCACGCCCTCGATCAGGATGTGGCCGTTGGCCAGCAGGCCCACCAGCATCCGGCTGAC